>NZ_JANZKV010000062.1:14258-23591 GCF_025060895.1 Stieleria sedimenti
AGCCCGCACGCGTTAGCAAGGGCGCCATGCGGCGCCCCTCGCTCACGCGTCGGGCTGTCATCATGGCATTGATTTCGGAACATCGACTAAATCGACAGCCCGCTCGCGCCCTGCCGCTAGAAAATCGTTCACGGCGTAAGCCTGGGAACGAGTCGGCGAGTCTGCCCCACGCCGGTCAATGCTTCACCAGGTCAACAAACCGTTCGAGTCGTCGTCTTCTTCCCAGTGGCGTCGGACTTCGCGTAGCCCGTAGGCACACATTTCGAAGTGCTCGCTCATGCGATGGATCAGCTCCGAAGACGGTCGGTCGGCACCGCCATCGATTTCCGCGGCAATCGCGTAGGCGCGTTTGCCTTGGCGGCAGTAATCGATCAACTGATCCGGCGAGTCACCGCGGTTTTTCTTGGCCGACAAACTTTCCGGATACATGCCCGACCAGAACAACGTGAAATCGCCGACATGCCGATAGACTTCACGCTTGGCCAGACCGATCCGGCGTTCGGCTTCGGAAATCATTTGCACGACGTGCTTGGTTCGCATGCCGTCGCTTTGTCGTAACGAGTACAGCGAATCGACTCGCACAAATCGCAACATCAAATCGCTGACGTAGTCGACCAGCTGGACATCCGCGACACCGAGTTTGGTATGAAAGATAAACTCGCTGATGCCGCGAAAGAATCGCTCGACCGTCGAACCGCACAGTGCCTCGTGATCAGGTTCGCCCCCACCCTGTTCATCGTTACCGTGCCTATCAGGACCGTGACTGGAATCTGACGCCATGATGGATCTCCCGAAATAGAACAGTGCGAATCACCCGTTTTCGCGATGTCGTCTTTCGACAGCTAGCGGCAAGGCCTGGATGCCGTCAAGACCAATTTAGCATACTCAAAAATCAGTCGTTCGCACGAAGACTTCCCCACCAATCCGAATTTGGTTGCCAATCAGCCTCCAAGATCCGCGAATGGAATTCCTCCAGCCGCTGTTTCATCTTGGTGTGTTTTTCCGCGTAGTACAGTTCGGTGGTTTTCGGATCATAGCGTGGATCCGGTTCAGGCCGTTTCGCCCCCACCTCGTTCAACCAAGTGTCCAGTTGCTGCCACATGGAAGCGGCGCGAGCGGGCTGGGTGCGTGACACATCGCTTTGTTCGCCGGGATCACTCGCCAGGTGATACAACTCGTTTCGTCCGTCTTCGTAGTAGTGGATCAGTTTCCAACCGTCCTGGCGGATGATCGCGTGCGGTTCGCCACCTTGATTCCCGTAATGGGGGTAATGCCAATACAGTGGTCGGTCGTGGATTGTCCCACCGGTCAACAGCGGCTTGAGACTGACACCGTCTCGGTGCTGGGTCGGCCGCAGCGGTAGCCCACACAAATCCAGCAGCGTCGGGTAAAGATCTGCGCCGGTCACCGGCGTGTCGTTGGACGATCCGGGGGCAACCAAGGCCGGATAACGAATGTAAAACGGCTCACGAATCCCGCCTTCCCATTGCCGCCCCTTACCGCCTCGGAGTGGCAAATTGGACGTGCAAAACGCATCCCCCGACGAGACACCGCCGTTGTCACTGGTGAAGACCACGATTGTGTTGTCCGTCAAACCGTTTGCGTCGATGGCATCGAGCACCCGTCCGACGGCGTCGTCGACGGTTTCCACCATCCCGGCATAGACGGGGTGGTCTTGGACTTGGCGTACCGGCAACGTGCGATCGACTTGAAAACGTTGCTGCCCCTGGGGCAGCTCCGGGGCGAGCTCGCGATACTTTTCCCACAGCGTTTTGCGCGTCTGCACAGGACCATGCACACTGTAGAACGACAACATCGCGAAGAACGGTTTTCCGTCTTGTTGGTTGATGTAATTCACCGTCTCTTGGGCCAGACGCATCGGCAGCGATTCACCGTCGGGGCCGCTGCTGAGCACCGGGTTGTTGTACGGGGCAAAGTACCCTCCCGGTGGACTGCCTTTGTCGTGTCCGCCCTTGTTGACCTGATAACCGTGGTCGGTCGGCCACGACCCCCTGTCACCCAGGTGCCACTTGCCGGCAAAAAAGGTGGCGTATCCGCCTTCACGAAGCGCCTCGGCGATCGTCACCTCGTCATGCGGCAAGGCGTGCACGTACTCCGCCGGCAGCACACGGTCGGGACGCTTCCAATCGAGTCCCGTCTTGGCCCCGATCCAATCGGTGATGCCGTTGCGAGCGGGAAACGTTCCCAATTGAATGCTCGCGCGGGACGGACTACACACACAGCAGGTTGCGTAGCCGTTGCGAAAACGCATCCCCTGTTCGGCGATGCTATCGATCCGCGGCGATTGGTAATACGTACTGCCTTCACCGGACAAGTCGATCGCCCCCATGTCGTCCATCAGGATCAGGACGACGTTGGGTTGAGCGGCAAAAAGCGACGCGGGGCGGAGGCATAGCGAGCACACCAAGCCTGCCCAGGTCAGGCCGATCGCGAGCGACAGCGTTTTGATTTGTGGGCAACGATCGATCAAGACGAACCGATGTGTCATGGAGAGAGCGGGGGAACACGAGGAATCGGGCTGGGAGTGTTGCAGCAGACTATCATAGTCGAATCGCACGCGTGCCTAGTCGCACTCACTTTGGCTCGGAAGGTGTTAGCGGAACGGCGCGAGCCGTCCGGTTGCGCTTCAAAAACACCGTGAAAGACCGGAGGGCTCGCGCCCTACCGCTAAAAAGTCGTTCACGGCGTAGGGCGGAGCCTGGGAACAAGTGGACGTTGGCCGCTCGTGCGGTCCCCTCCGGTTCGTATACTGTGACGATGCCCCAAGACAACGGAAACCGCAGTCAAGAAACACGCTCGCAGTGGAAAACACTGGACGGTTCCCCGCGCGCGCGGCGCGGACTCGGTCAGTCGACGATCATGAGTGTCGTTCGGCAGGCTCCGGCCGGCCCCTTGTCCCCGCTGATTGCGTCCCTGGTCGTCGCGGTCCTGTTAGGGATAACGCTGTATGTCGGCTGGTTGGTGCGTGAGAGCGTTCGGGGCAGCATTCGCAATTCGTTGGAAACCGTGCTGGCGGCCAACATCAACGCGTTGCAACTGTGGCTCGCCGACCAGCGTGAAACGGCAAAACTTTACGCGGGCGAGGAAGGCCTGCGTCGTTACGCGATCGAGTTGCTCCAACAGCATTCCAAAGCCACTCAACCGGCAGGTCCTCTCGGGGCGGCGATCGAACGGGCGCCCAACCGTTCGGAAGACTTGCAGGCCCTGACGGCTCGACTCAGTGACGCGGGCTACCTGGGATGGGCGATCGTGGATCCGCTGGGTGGTGTGCTGGATTCCAGTGACGCACGGTTCAACGGCGGCACCATCCCACAGGGCCAGGAATTGTTCGCGCGATTGACCGCCGGTACCGTGTCCGTCACGCGCCCGTTTGAAATCGAAACGCACCGCGGGGGCGCCGAGGAGACGCCGACCGATCCGATGGCGGTCATGTGTGCGGTCGCGCCCGTTCGAGACGACCTGAGGACGACCGGATCGGTGGCGTTGATGATCGATCCGTCGAAACAGTTCAGCAAGATCCTGTCGGTCGCGCAGATGGGCAGCTCGGGTGAGACCTATGCCTTCGATCGCCACGCGGTGATGATTTCGAGCAGTCGTTTCGAATCGCAGCTGACCCAAGCGGGATTGTTGTCGCCAGGCGAAACGAGTCCGCTGAAGATTCATGTCCGCGATCCCGGCGTGGACATTCGCGCGCGGAACTCGGTGTCGGGAGAACCGGCGAGCTGGCCGCTGACGTTGATGGCTGACCATGCGACGCGCGGAGGGGTCGGTTCGAATGTGGTCGGATACAACGGCTATCGAGGCGTTCCCGTGGTCGGCGCGTGGACTTGGCTTTCCGAATATCATTTCGGCATCGCCAGCGAGTTGGAGGTCGACGAAGCGTTTGCCTCGCTGCGGATCCTACGCAATTCGTTCCTCGCACTCTTCGGCGCCGTCTCGATCGCCGCGGCGATTCTGTTGGGGTTGGTGTGGATCACGCGACCGCGCGACATCAGCGCGGACCGAGTGGAAGAACTGAAACGGCGACTGGGGCAATACGATTTACAACAGCGGATCGGACGCGGCGGCATGGGCACCGTGTATTTGGGCGAGCACGGTTTGCTGGATCGCAAAGTCGCCATCAAAGTCCTTGAAAATGCCGATGCGACCGAGCGATCCTTGGCCAGGTTTCAGCGTGAAGTTCAACTGTCGGCACGCTTGAAACATCCCAATACCGTCGAGATCTATGACTTCGGACGAACCGACGAAGGCACGTTCTTTTACGTCATGGAGTATGTCGAAGGGATCTCGCTGGAACAGCTGGTGGACTACTACGGACGTCAACCAGCCGAGCGAGTGATTTACCTGTTGCTTCAGATCTGCGGGTCGATCGCCGAAGCGCATGCGGCGGGCTTGATTCACCGCGACATCAAACCGGCCAACGTGCTGTTGACTTCACGCAGCGGGATTCACGATTTGATCAAAGTGCTCGACTTCGGGTTGGCGAAACAGATCGACCACGACTCGATCCAATTGACGCGTGTCGATTCGCTGACCGGCACCCCGCTTTACATGTCACCCGAAGCGATTCGCGATGCCGCCTCGGCCGGGGTTCTCAGCGACATCTATTCGATCGGTGCGGTCGGCTATAATCTGCTCTGCGGTCTCGCTCCGTTGGAAGGCGAATCGGCGACCGACGTGTGCGCCAAGAAGTTGCATGAGGAACCGGAATCTCCGGAGCGACGCATCGGCGTCCCGCTGGCGAAGGATCTGCAACGGGTCTTGCTGCGCTGCCTGCATCTGGATCCGCAAACACGGCCCCAGTCCGCTCAGCAACTGGCAAGCGAACTGTTGGCTTGTGCGGACAGTCCCCATTGGACGCAAGCGGATGCTGCTTTATGGTGGCGAGAGATTTTCGACGGCCCATACTTGGACGATTTTGAACTGAGCGAAGACAACCCATCGGCCGAAGGCACCCAAGGGGACACCGCCGTGAACGAAAAACGTCCAGCGGCAAGCCCACTGGCCCAATCAACGGCGAGCTGAACACCGGATATGTTTGGTCACAAACGACGAAAACCCCCGACCCAGGTCGACTGGCCACGTTTGAAGGCGTTACTCGAAGACGATGATCGTCGAGCCGCGGTCGAACGTCTGTACCCCGATCCCCGCAACGAAAGTTTCCTCTCGGCACTCCGCCGCGTCCAACCCGATCTGGCCGGCGATGTGGTTTCACTGGGACGTCAAGTCTTCCACG
Source organism: Stieleria sedimenti (assembly GCF_025060895.1). Lineage (GTDB taxonomy): Bacteria > Planctomycetota > Planctomycetia > Pirellulales > Pirellulaceae > Stieleria > Stieleria sedimenti. The sequence continues at coordinate 19,516 of NZ_JANZKV010000062.1, forward strand.
GTGCCCGGTTGGCCGAGTATCCGACGCTGGCCGTCGCCGGGATGCTCAACAGCGGCAAGACGAGCCTGGTCGCGGGGTTGCTCAGCCGGCACGGTCGCGGCCGCACGTTGCGCGGTGTCGCCAACCGCCAAGGCACGCACCGATTCGTTTTGTGGCTGCCCCAGAAATGGCGTGAAGAACCCGCGTTGTGGCAGTTGTTGCTGGAAGATTTTGGCGACGCCGTCGGTCACGCCCCCGAGCTGTTGGCCGAAATGCCCGAAGAGGCGCATGAGCAATACAACAACCGCAGCGGCGGCGTCGACGCGTTGGGCGTTCCGCTGGTCGCGACCGATCCGGCGCTCGATGATCTGGGAATCGGATTGCTGGACTGTCCCGACATCGTTTCCGATGAAGTCTTCGGAGTCGGGTCGCCGGAACGGAGACGTGAATTGTTGGGCAAGGCATCGACGTTCTGCAGCGCCTTCCTGGTCGTCTCGACACCCAGCATGGCCCGAGACCGTTCACTCGGTGACATTCTGCAAACGATCTCGGATTTGATGCCCGGTATTCCACGTTTGCTGGCGGTCAACAAGATCCGTCCCGGGCAGACCCCCGAAGACGTGCTGGAATCATTCGAGCCCCAGGCCAGCAAGTTCGGCGTCGAGCGAGTTTACGGGGCATACGATTACGAATTGCCCAAGAGCGAACCCTTCATCCCGAAATCGGCCAAGGACGGGGACCAGGAAATCACGATCGAAAACCCCAGCGACGATCCGCTGCCCATCTTCTTTTCTCTCTCGACGCAGCCCGATGAGAACCCGCCGGCAGAAATCGGCTGCGATCGTTTGTTGACACATCTGACCCGCGAGTTGGATCGCCCGGAATCATCAGATCGTTTTTTGATGGGACGTCACGCCGCGCTGCGTCGCGCGGTCTGGGACATAGGGTTGGCCGCGGTCGAAAAGGACGCCGAGCAATCGCTGCGGTTGACCGAGCGGGCCCGGCAAACGCTGCTGGACACCACGATCAGCCTGTTCACGAAACAGTCGACCGGGGGTGCGATCACGGAGGTTCGGATGCACCAATCCGAACGCATCGTCCGGCAGCTGGCCGACGCGTTCTGCGAAGCGGCGCCCTGGTATGCGCGTTGGGGGGTGAAGATCAACACGTTCATCCAAGGCCGCACCAAGGCGGCGTCCGATTTGTTCAAGCAGTACGTTCCGACCGCGATGGCGGAGCGTTATGCCGAATCGATCAAGGAAAAATTCAAGTCGAAGAAGGTCGGCCAACTCGTCGATCCGGAAGACCTGGACACGTCACTTCGACGATTCGGCGCGCCATTGACCTTGCCACATTGGTTTGAGGGGCAAAATGATCCGATCGATCCCGCCGCTTGGACCCAGGCGATGCACGAGGTGTTGAGAACGTTTCATGAGAACGATCGCGTTGTGTTCGACAGCGATCAATTGCGAGGAGTTGCCGAAGAGATGTGGCGTCAGATCCCGCGTCACAAAAAGTTGGCCTTCGGGTTGACGCCGCTGGCTGCACTGCTGGCCACCTTCGGAAGCGTGTTGATGCTGCCGGTCGATTTCGGCGCCACCGTTCTGGTTGCCAACGCCTCGGTCGTTGAACTGCTGGCCGCCGCCGGACTGACCGCCTTTTCAGCCTACTGGGCCGGCGGAAAGACGGCCCAGACGCTCAGCACCCAGGCCGCGGTCGAACAGATGTCGATGTTCTATGTCTTGCTGTGCCACCAAATCGGAATCGATCCCGGCAATCCGCTCCCTTCGATCCGTCTCAAACAAACCAACGTCCTGTTCCCGACTCCGAATGTAAAGGTCGGCGCCGGTGGCGGAGCAAACGCGACGCTCGCGGTCTATCGTATGAACCAAACGTTTCGTCAAGAATTGAACGGGATCCTGCCTCGCGAGTCCAAACATGCATGAATCCTCCGCAGACACCGTGACCCCTGACGACGAGTTTTTAAACCGGGTTCGTCGCGCGGGAGCTTCGGTATTGGGTGACAGCGAAACGGGGCGTCAAGTTCGATCGCTTTGTGGTGAACACGTTCGCGCGCGACACTTGATCTCACAAGATCGGGCCGCCGGCGCGCTGGTCTTGGCGGTCGTGGGCGCGACCGGACAAGGCAAGTCGTGGCTGATCCGGCAATTGATTCGACGCTCACCGCTGGCCGCTTCCATCCGCAGCGGCAACAATGCCGACCAGGCGACGGAGGAACTGGTTTGGGTCGGCCCGCATCCGCCGGTTGATTTGGACCCTCGCTTTGAACGGTTCGTACGAGTTTCCTCGGCCGACATGGAACCGATCGGCACCCCTTACATGCTCGTCGATGCGCCGGGGGCGACCGACAATCGGCAGGGGATCGCCGAAGTCGCCAAACGGGCGCTCTCGCTGGCCTCGGCCATCGTGCTGGTCGTCCGTCGCGATCAGATCCGTGGCCAAACCCCCGCCGCACTTGCGGTGGCAAGTGAAGGCACAATCGTCATCCCCGTGATCAATACGATCGGTGTCGATGACGCGGCTCTGCATGCGGACATCGACGCCTTTCTGGCAAATCTGCGGACCGCCGCGCCCGAGAGCGTCATCGCCCGCCCGGTCCGGGTCACCGATTTTGAACTGGGCGGCGAAAGTGAACAGCAGATCGGTGCGCAAGCGGCCACCGAGCTGCTCCGCCAATTGCAAATCGAATTGGAAAACAACCCCGACAGCGATCGACGCAAATCGACGCGTCTGGCGGCCTTGGACGGTCGCTTCCGATCCGCACTCAGCGCGTTATTGGCCGACGAACTGCCGGGCCTGACCCGGGCGGTCAATCGACTCAACGACGAAGCGACGAAACTTCCGGGCGAAGTCGCACAAACGCTGATCGGGCCCGACGGGCCGATGCAGGCCGCCGTGCGCAGCCGATTGCGTTTGAAACTCTTAACATCGACCGGTGCCATTTGGTTTCCCTACCGTTCGGTCTTGGGACTGCTGAACCTGACGCACGGTGCCTGGGATCGCGTGCTGTTGTCGCTCTCGGGATCGCTTCCGTCGCTGGTCAGCACGATCTGGACCTCGACCCGCAGTCTGACATCGGATCGTAACGCCAACGAAGAACTTCGTGACGGGCTGCAACGCCGCAGTGCCGCGGCAGTCACCGATCGACTGGGGCCGCTGGCGGCACAATTTCGAGAGGAGCTGGCGTTGCTGAGAAACGCCGATCAGCGTGACGACGGCAAGTCACTCCCCGGCGAGCCGTTGCGCGTCACGTCACACTCCGAGACCCAACAGGTCGCCTCGCTTGCCGGCATCGATGCCCTGCAAGAACGCTCGCACAAGATTTTCGAAGACGCGGTCGAGCAAAACTCGATCTCACAGTTGACCGCCATGATCATGGCCATCGTCGGCACGCTGATCTTTTGGCTTCTGATGGCCGGCCCGTTTGTCGCCCTGTACGGTGAATACTTGACAGCCAGCTACGAAACCCTGATCCAGGTCTCAACGCAACAAGCCGGAGAGACGCAACATCCGTTGGAGCATTTTCCTAAGCCCGAATTCGCGATGGTGCTCACCAGTCTGGTGCTGTCGTTATTGCCGACCGCGATTTTTTCCATGATTGCGCTGTCGGTTGCGCAGTCCAACGGCCGAACACAGCGCGCCCAACAAGCCATTCGCCAGGGTCATGAAGATGCGATCACGCAATTGCAACAAGACCGCGTGCTCCGCCTCCGCTGGGACGATCCGCTGTTGACCGACGCGGAGTTCCTGGTGTCCGCCGGTCGGCGCTAGAGTGGGGTAAGCATCCTGCTTGCCACGCCGGCTATCACAGAGTGGGGTAAGCATCCTGCTTGCCACCCCCGCCGGCTCCGCCGGCGGAGTCAGCAGGCCAATCCTCCAGCGCGGCCCGTTCTGCAACGGCTCTGAAAACGGTATCCAAACCCGTAGGCGAATCGGCTGATGTCAGTTGTGATTTCATGCCCAGCCGCTGCATGCTCGTCGATGGAAGATCGCCGAATCGATCCGACAGAGAATTAGCGGTGGTGTGAGACGGCGATCGGTGACGCCTCTAGCGGAACGGCGCGAGCGGGCTGTCG
>NZ_JANZKV010000062.1:23603-136626 GCF_025060895.1 Stieleria sedimenti
AAACCGACAGACCGCGAGCCATCCGGTTTCCGCGTGAAAGACCGGAGGGCTCGCGCCCTACCGCTCACAAAAACACTCCGCTTGGCGTCAAAGTAAGTGGCATTGGGCTCGCGGCCTTCCGCCAACATTGAACTCCCAGCGACAGTTTCGCGACGACGGTGAAGTGATACACTGTGCATCCTCCTTCACCGCTCCTTCACCACTCATCCACCAGCCAATCATGCCGCAGGGATTGCCGCTTCCATTTGATGTGTTGCTTGCCCAAGGAAACGCCGACGAGGCGGCCGAGAGCGCGGGATTGCTGGACATCCTGCTCAGCGGTGGGATCGTCGGCGCGGTCATCTTGGTGGTGCTGCTTTCGCTCAGTTTCTTGGCGGCCTATCTGGTGTTCGACCAAGTGATGACGCTTCGTCGTGGCGAAGTCTTGCCGGAAGGGTTGAGTGAAACCGTCCGACAGGCCTTGCTGACCGGGCGGTTGCAGGAAGCCGATGCGGCCTGCCGGCGTGAACCGAGCGTTCTGAGCGTGGTGCTCCTGTCCGGGATTGCGGAAGTCGATTACGGCTGGCAGGGGGTTGAAAAGGCGGTCGAAGACGCGCTCGCCGAGCAGTCCGCCCGGATGATGCGACGGATCGAATACCTGTCCGTGATCGGCAACATCGCCCCGATGGTCGGGCTGTTGGGCACGGTGACGGGGATGATTTTTGCGTTCCAGCAAGTCGCCACGACGCGGGGAGCGGCGGGTGCCGGTGACTTGGCCGAAGGGATCTACCAGGCGTTGGTGACCACCGTGGGCGGCTTGGTCGTTGCGATTCCCGCGTTGGCAGCCTATGCCGTCAGCCGCAACCGCGTCGACACGCTGATCGCGGACGTCGCGTTCCAAGTCCAGCACGCGTTGGCCCCCATCAAACGCCGCCCGACCAAGAACGTCGCCGCCCCCAAACGGTCGTAGCACGCGTTTCCCCGACCCACGCGCCACTGGCTGACGGCCTGTCGATTGATTCGGGATCTGCGGAGTCAATGGTGAGCCGCTGGCCGTAAGGCCTCGGGCGGGCGTCGAAATGCCCGGCCGCTTACGCGTCGCGGCTCACGAAATCGACAGACCGCTGACGCCACGTGCTGGGATGGCCCCCAGCGGGACGCGTCAGCGACCGGCGCGTGATCATTCTCCCGTCCACCACAAGCCACCGGCGGCCTACCGCAGTCGACGATTCGGCGTCGGCTTGGTAATCTCATCGGCGTTTCCATTTCGCGCCCTCCAGCCCCCCTTTGTCCGCCGATATGGCCGTATTGATTCAAGTGCGAAACGCCCACAAGCGTTTCGGCGACCAAGTCCTGCTCGATGGTGCCGACGTTTCCCTGGTTGACGACGCCAAGGTCGGCTTTATCGGCCGAAACGGCGCCGGAAAGAGTACGTTTTTGAGGGCGCTACTGGGCGACGAAGAACTGGAACAGGGCGAGGTCATACACCATCCCTCGCTGCGGATCGGCTATCTCCGCCAACACGACCCCTTCCAACCGGGCGAATCGGCGTTGGATTTTCTGATGCGGGAAAGCGGCCAGCCCGATTGGCGCTGCGGCGAGGTGGCCGGCCAATTCGAACTGAAGGGAGACTACCTCACCGGCCCGGTCAAAGCGCTCTCCGGTGGGTGGCAGACACGGGTCAAGCTGGCGGCGTTGCTGCTCAACGATCCCAACCTGTTGATGTTGGACGAACCGACCAACTTCCTGGATCTGCGAACCCAGATTCTGCTGGAGCACTTTCTGCGGACCTTCAACAAGGCGGCGTTGATCGTCAGCCACGACCGCGCGTTCTTGAAAGCGACGTGCTCCCAAACCCTGGAACTGTCGCGCGGCAAATTGACGATGTACCCCGGCAAGATCGATCGGTTTTTGGAGTTCCGCGAGGAGCGTCGCGAACACGACCGCCGCGTCAATGCCACCGTCATCGCTAAACAAAAACAGTTGCAACGGTTCATCGAGAAAAACCGAGCCAACGCCTCCACGGCCAGCCAGGCGCGGAGCAAGGCAAAACAGCTGGAGCGTCTGCAGACGAGTGAAGTGGAGGTCGATGAGCCGACCGTCCACATCCGAGCGCCGCGTGTCACCCCGCGGCAAGGGACGGTGATGCGGACCGAGGAGCTTGCGATCGGCTATCCGGGCCACACCGTCGCCGAAAACATCTCCCTGGAAATCGAACACGGCCAACGGGCGGCCATCGTCGGCGACAACGGCCAAGGTAAAACGACGCTGCTGCGGACCCTCGTCGATTCACTCACCCCGATCCGTGGAGAAATCAAATGGGGGCACGCGACGGAATTGGGCACCTACGCCCAACACGTTTACTCCAGCCTGGATGATCGGCGGACCGTGCTGGAGCACTTGGAGTACGAATCCAATCCGGACACCACGCGACAGGATTGCCTGGCGATGGCCGGAGCGCTCTTGTTTCGCGATTCGCACATCAACAAAAAAATCAAGGTGCTCTCCGGAGGAGAACGCGCTCGATTGTGCATGGCCGGCTTGCTGCTGGGTACCGCCAACGTGCTGGTCTTGGACGAACCGGGCAACCACCTGGATGTCGAAACCGTCGAATCGCTCGCCGATGCCCTGATCGAGTACCAGGGCACCGTGATCTTCACCTCGCACGACCGGCACTTCATGCAACGGGTGGCGACCAATGTGATCGAGGTTCGCGACGGGACCGTCAAGAATTACTTCGGCAACTACGAGTCCTATCTGCAGAGTGTCGAAAGCGAGGTGGACGAAGGCGAACGGGAACGCGACAGGATCGCCGGAAAAGCCGCCCCGCCACCGCCGACCAAAATCGCCAGCGCCGAAGACTACCGGGCCAGCCAGCGTCAATCACGAAAGGCTGAAAAGGAAATCAAGAATCTGGAAAAGAAGATCGCACAGCTCGATGACGAGAAGAAAGCCGTCAATGAAAAACTGTTGACCGAAACAGACCCCGACGAAGCGGTGCGGTTGCACGACAAATTGACCGAGATCAGCCAAGAACTCGAACAAGCCGAAGAGCGTTGGATGGAGTTGAGTGATTTCTGAGCGTGTCGGTCACAGCAGTTGGCGGCGTCTCCCGAAAGGGATTCCAGCCAGTAGCCGGCGGTCGAGCGGAGCGAACACCGCCGGGCAACGCTGTGAAGCATTTTCCCCATGCGTTTCTTGAGGTTTTAGCGGCAGGGCGCGAGCCCTCCGGTTCTTCATCTCTGCCAAAACACCGGAGGGCTCGCGCCCTGCCGCTAAAAAATGCTTCACAGCGTTGACCGCCGGGGTCGAGCAAAAGCGAAAGCACGACCCCGACGCACGCGTTTCCGGTGGTGCGCCAACGGCGACCACCGGCTACTGGCTTTCACCCCTACCGGGGTGATGCATGACATTTGCGCCCCTCGTTCCACGGCTCCGCCGTGGAACGCAATGCCGGTGTGGCTCCGCCACACGCGGTTGACGGCCCAGAGGCGGAGCCTCCGAAGCAGTGTGTCCCCAGGCGGAGCCTGGAACAAGTTGCAAGACAGCCGGCATGCACAGCATGCCCTACCGCCGCGAAAACAGATCACTGGTCACGATGTGTTCGATCAGCTCTCGCGTCGGATACTCGTTTTCGGCGAGTCGTTCCAGGATCGCATCGATCGTCGCTCGGTCGCTCCACTCGATTCGCCGTCCCAGTGCATAGGCGAATAACTTTTCGCTGAACGCTCGCGCGAAAAACGCCTGACGCTGCACCAACAGCGTCTTCAATTCCGCGACGCCGTCAAAGGCTTGACCGCTGGGAAGTTTTCCCGACGTATCGATGGCCGCCTTGTTGTCATAACGGGGCCGCAGTTCACCGATCGGATCAAAACACTCCAGCGCAAAACCGAGCGGATCAATCTTGCGATGGCACTCGTTACAAGCGGCCGAGGTTCGATGCTTCTCTAACAAGTCTCGGACCGACGTCGCCCCCCGCACATCCGGATCGATCGCGGGCACATCGTCCGGCGGAGGCGGCGGGGGAGTCCCGAGCACGTTTTCCAACATCCAGACCCCGCGAACGACGGGCGAGGTTTCGATCCCGTTGGCGGACACCGTCAACACGCTCGCCTGACCCAACAGTCCGCCACGACGCCGGTCGCTGAACACGACTTTGCGAAATGTGTCGGCGCCTTCGGCCGGTACCTGATCCACCACACCGTAAAGCTTTGCCAGGTCTCGATTGATGAACGAATAATCCGCATCCAGCCAGCGAACGATCGACACGTTTTCATCGATCAGGTGACGTAGAAAGGTGCGCGTTTCCTGTTTCATGTCGGGCTGCAAATTGGACGCGTAATAACGCCAAAACTGATCCCGGTCCGGCGGCATCTCGCCCAACGCGCGCAGATTCAACCAGGCATCGGTGAACCCGGCAACCATCGCGTCGGACTTGCGATCGGCCAGCAAGCGGCGCGTTTGCTCGAGCAACGCCTCGCGGTCCAATCCCTGTGAATCGGCAATTTCTCGCAAGCTCGCATCGGGCATCGACCCGGTCAGAAAGTAAGACAGCCGGGCGGCCAGCGCGTGCTGGGAAATCTGATCCGTTTCGGGAGGGCAATCGGGATGCAGATACAAAAATGCCGGCGAACAAAGCACCGTCTTCAACGTGTCTTTGAACGCACCAAACGGATCTCGACCGTGCCGCAGACGCGTCTGATAGACCGACATCAACCGGTCGAGTTCGCCCGATTTCAGGGGCCGTCGATACGCGCGGCGGGCGAACGCTTCGGTCAGTTGCCGCGCATCCCCGGGCTCGTATCGACCGTCGGGCAAGACGCTTGCCAGGGTCGCGTTGGGCCACTGTCGAGAAATCGGACCGCGGATCATGACTTCGTGAATCCGGATCTGCGGGACCTGTCCGTATCGCAACATCACGTTTCGTGCGCGAACGATTCCCTGGCCACCACGGGCGTGCTCGGGCAAGGTGTCGGCATATTTCCGATGCAGCCGCGTGTGCAAGGGACGCACTTCGCGCAAGCCGTTTTCAAAGGTGAATCGTGGAGTGAAACCGCGATCCAACGGCACCTCCATCGTGTACCACTGCGGCTCACCGTCTTCGATCGTACGCTCGGCCAGCAGGGGTTGAATCGGCTGCATCGTGTGCAAGCTGCCCGCGTCGGCGTTGCCGGGACGGATGCCCAAGCGAAACTTTTCGCTCAAGTCGATCTTCAGGTCGGCTTCTGAATACGGCGTGTCGCGGTGGAGGGCTTGGGCGAGCACACGAATCTCATAAACGCCGTCCGACGGCACGCCCTCGGCGAACGCCTCCAATGGCCCGTAAGCCCCCTCCGGTCGATCCGCCAGGGGACTGTCATACAAACACAGATGGCGAAACTGAAACGCCGCCCGGTGAGCCCCATCCAGCTCGGGTTGCTGGCGAAAATGGTCCTCAAAATGCCACGTCCGCTGTTCGGGCTGCGTCCGGTTGGCCAGCGCCTTCTCGACGATCGCATCGGCCGCGTCCAGGTACTGTTCCAACAGGTATCCCGAGGTCACCAGGGCGTCGCCGACGTTGTCCAATTGTTCGACGGTGTTGTCCCGTGGGAATCGATCGCTGGGATCGAACATCGACATGTCCATCTGGAACAAATCGCTGACGGTGGCGAGGTATTCGCGACGCGTCAACCGACGCAGCACCGTTTGGCCGCCGGTGCTGGACGACTGTCGTCGCAGCTGCTGCAACGACGCCGTCAGCGAATCGATCGCCGCCTGACGATCTTCACGTGTCGGCTGCTCCGCATCCTCCGGTGGCATGTCGCCGAGCGTCAACTGGTCGATGATCTCCTGCAACAGGATTTGCGTGTCGTGATCGGTGGACGACAAGTCGAGCGCATCAAATTCACGCTCGCCATTGGCGTCATCGGCGTTGTGACAATCGACGCAGTAGGTTTCTAAGAACGCGATTGCATCCTCCGCCAGGCCCCGCTGATGCGAAAACCCGACCAGCATGGCAAACCCGACGCAGAGGGCTCGCGCTAGGGTGTAGCGACGCATCACGCCAACTCCAATCCCGAAAGGGTGCCGGTGCTGGTGGAGAAACGTTCGGTCGGAATCCCGAACCGATGCAGCAGCGTCAGGTACAGGTTGGTCAACGGAGGACGGTGCGGAGACGAGGAATCAAACCACATCGTTCCCCGATGCCGCAACCCTCCGCCGGCGACGACGATCGGCAGGTTCGTGTTGGTATGGGAATTCGCGTTCCCCATGCCGCTGCCAAACAGCACCGACGTGGTTTGCAGCAGATTCGAATCGCCGCATTCGGTCTCTCGCAGCTTGGTCAGGAATCGAGAAAACTGTTCGACCTGGTACGACTCGATCTTCTTCAACGCATCGATCGACTCCTTGCGTTGGCCGTGATGCGACAGCGAGTGATAACCGCTTTTGAAACCGAAATCCCGGGCTTCAAAGTCGCCGCCGATTTCCAGCGTGGCGATCCGAGTCGAATCGGTTTGCAGCGCCAGGGCGATCAACTCGTACAGCATCGGCAGATCGTCAACCATGTTCGTGTTGGCCGGTGCCGCAAACGGCGCCGGAGGTTTTTCGATGTCGATCCACTGTTTGCGATTGCCCAAACGTTTTTCGACGTCGCGAATCGACGTCAGATATTCGTCCAGCTTTTGCGCGTCGCGGCGATTGAGTTGTGTTGAAATGGTCTTGGCGTCACCGTTGACCGCATCGAGGATTGATTCCTGCATGCGGAACCGATCGGCGGCGCGCTGTTTGTCGGCCGGTTTTACTCCGACAAACAATTTCTCGAACAATTCCCGCGGGCCCGTGATCGGAGGGACGCGGGTCCCCGAGCGGCTCCACGACATTTGGCATCCGCCATGGATTCCCGAATCACTGCCGACGGTCAACGAGGCGAACCGCGTGCGGCCGGCGATCGTTTCGGCGGCGAACTGGTCCAGCGTGATGTTCCCGTCGGGCATCGATTTGGCGTCCACACTGCGAATCCCCGACAGGAACGCATGAATCGCGAAATGGCCGCCCTTGAGCCCGTGGTCCAACCCGCCGATCACGGTAAAATCTCCGGCGTGCTCGGCCAGCGTGGCGAGTGTCGTCGACAGCGAAGTCGCGTTGTCGGCGGCGGTCTTGGTTTCGTCCGCCGAGGACTTGTCGGGCCAAAATGCCTCGGGATAAAACCCCAACATGTTGCCGATGCAGACCATTCGGCGGGGCGGTTGTAACGATTCGGCAGACGTCGGGGACGGGGAATCCGATTCGCCTGCGGTGGCCCGGCTGCGGAGCGAGTCGAACGCCGGCAGAGCGATCGAAATCCCTGCGGCCTGCAAAATGGATCGGCGACCGACGACCCGCGGATTGGGACGATGTCGATTCATGGCGAGAGACCAACGGCTGGAAGTGGAGGGGAAAAGGTGGGACCGTCAAAGCGGCCCCACCAGTTTACACGAAAGACCAGCGTTCCCGAAATCCTGCGATTCGGAGCGTTTTACGCTCCCCGCGGCAACGCTGTGAAGCATTTTTCCCCTGTGGTTCTTAAGGTGTTAGTGGCAGGGCGCGAGCCCTCCGGTTCCGCATCTTTGCCCAAACACCGGAGGGCTCGCGGGCTACCGCTAAAAAATGCTTCACAGCGTTGTACCCGCGGGTTAAACCACGTCGACTTTGCCGATTGATTCAACGGTTCGACAGAGCCGCGGCGGATCGGTCGATGTTCTTAGTCGGCCTTTCTTTTACGACCCCTGGCGCGATCATCCGATCGATGGCGAAATGGAATCAAAGCTGCCTGAGCAATTGGGAATTTGGCGACTCGGATCAAGTCTGTGTGTCAATTCGGCGTGTTGCGTCACGTTCGCCCAACCGGTCGATGCCGTCGGTAGCCCGCGTTGGGACTACGCGATGAAGGTGGCGACGTTGCCCGAAGGCCGCGAGGGGATCGCCGGTTCCATCGCCGCCGGAGCCCAGATCCGGCATCCCAACGTGGTCCCGATTCTCGACGGTAACGCGTCCGGAGCATGGCCTTACTTGACGATGCCGCTGTTGGACGGGCGGACGATGAAATGGCATCTGTCCAGCGGTCCGCGAAAACCCTTGCCGGTCGCCCTCTGGCTGATCCGACAGATATGCCAGGGACTTGGCGCGATCCATGCCGCCGGCTGGACTCACGGTGATGTCAAACCCGACAACGTGATTGTAGGCAGCAATGGGCATGTGACGTTGATCGACCTGGCATTCGCCCATCAAGGCACGCTCGACCAGTCGGCACCGTTCCGTGGCACCCGGCAATATGCCGCGCCCGAGCTGCTCGTCAATGCTTCCTCGGGAAGCCCGGCGAGCGATATCTTTGCCGCGGGGCGAATGTTGTGGGAATGGCTGGCGCGGGTGGAAACCACCAACGAACAAATTCTCAGTCCGGCGTGTGAATTGGTCGAGTGCATGGTCGACGCGGCACCCGAAAACCGTCCGTCCGCCGACGAGGTGACGGCGACGTTGTTGCGAATGGAAATCGACACGCTCGGCGAACACATCGTCCCGGCCCGGCCACGTCGTGCCGCGTAGCGATTCGTTCCGATTGAATCTTCGGGTGAGGTTTGTCGAGCGGAAAAGGTCAGGCTTTAGCTTGCGGAGCAAAGAAACGATCACTGGCCCCACGGATAGCAGCGCGAACCCACGGATTTGTACCACCCTGTCATCCGTGGGTTCGCGCTGCCATCCGCGGGTATTCTTTCCGCTGGTTCGCCCGGTAACAAGAAGGGCTAGACCTTCGTCGCCCAGCGGTATCCGAACAGTTCCTTGGCCGAACTGGTGCCGAACGAATCGGTCAGGATATCAAAATGTTTCAGCTCCACGTCGCAGGGGTGCGGCACGCCGCATGCCCGGCCGAGCTGCAATAACTCCTTTCGCAATGTCACGACGTAGTTGGCAAACCGATGCGCCTTGTCGGTCGGATCCAACCCTCCCATCAGCCATCGATTTTGGGTCGCGATGCCGGCCGGACAGTGCCCGGTGTGACAGCGTTGTGCTTGAATGCATCCGATGGACAACATCGCTTCACGACCGACGTTGATCATGTCGCAACCCAGTCCGAACGCCAGCAATGCGTTGTGCGGGAAACCGAGCTTACCGGATCCGACGAAGACGATGTTTTCATGCAACTCCGCATCGCGAAAGATGCGATACACCGAACTCATGCCCAGCTTAAAGGGCATTGCGACGTGGTCTGAAAACACCAACGGTGCCGCTCCCGTTCCGCCTTCGCCCCCGTCGATGGTGACAAAGTCCACGCTACGACCGGTCTGTTGAATCCGGCCGGCCAATTCGTGCCAGAATTCCATTTGCCCCACGGCCGACTTGATGCCGACCGGCAGACCACTTTCGTCGGCAAGCCGTTCGACGAAATCGAGCATCGAGTCGACGTCGCTGAACTCACGGTGTGACGCCGGGCTGGCGCAGTCCTGCCCCATCGGCACGCCACGGATCTTTGAGATCTCGGAGGTGATCTTTGCCGCCGGCAGCAACCCTCCCCGGCCCGGCTTGGCTCCCTGGCTGAGTTTGATTTCGATCGCGCGAATCGGATGCGATTGGACCACATCGCGGAACCGCGCGATGTCGAAGCCTCCGTCAGCGGTGCGACAACCGAAGTACCCGGTACCGATCTGCCAAATCAGCTCACCGCCTTTGCAGTGATAGGGTGACACGCCGCCTTCGCCGGTGTTGTGCAAACAACCGGCCAGCGCCGCGCCCCGGTTGAGCGCTTCGATGGCCGGTGCGCTGAGCGAGCCGAAGCTCATGGCGGAAATGTTAACAATCGAATCAGGCCGAAACGCCTTGGCACGGCCCTGAGACGCCCCCATGACCTTTTTGCACGCCGCGGAATGATTCGGGTCAAAATCGTCTTCGCCTGGCAAGGGATCGCTGAGTGGAAATGGGCTGTGGCGAATGATCAGGTAGTTCGGGGACGACTCCAATTCGTTGTCCGTCCCGAAACCGAAATAGTTGTTGTCCTTTTTGGACGACGCGTACACCCAGCGCCGCTGATCCCGGCTGAAGGGTCGTTCCTCGTCATTGTTGGTGACGATGTATTGCCGCAATTCGGGACCGATCGCTTCCAACCAGTATCGAAAATGGCCGATGATCGGGAAATTGTGCAAGATCGCGTGCTTCTTTTGCAAAACATCGAAGGCGATCCACGCGAGCAGAACCACCGCGACGATGAGCGTCATCCAGGCCCAATTCATGTCACTTCCTCTGGTTAACGACGCGGCTGGACGTCCCCTTCCCACCACTGAAGCAAGTGCTCGAGCCGCTCCAATTCTTGGGGACGCGACGATGCAAGGTCGTTGGTTTCGCCAAGATCGCTCTCAAGATTATACATCCATTGTGCCGTGTTCGTGCCCTCGCGCTTGCGGACCAATTTTAGATCGCCGTCCCGCACCGCAGTCCAAGTCCTGTTGCCACGGCGGCCGCGCCAAAACAACGTCCGCGGAATGTCGTCGCGTTGCTCGGCGACGTGCGACAGAAGATCGATTCCCTCCAGCTTGCGACCCGGAACATCAGCCCCCGCCAACGTCAGAATCGATCGCGTCAAATCAAACGTGACGCAAACCTGGTCGCTGACCGTCCCGGCGGCAATTTGATCGGGCCAGCGGACAATCAGCGGCACGCGAATCCCGCCTTCATACGTCGTGCCCTTGCTGCCGCGGAGTGGCCCCATGTTCCCCGCGCCGGCGAAGCCTCCATTGTCGGAGACGAAGATGACGACGGTGTTGTCGGCGACGCCCGATTCCTCAAGCGTCGTCAGAATCCTGCCGACTTCCGAATCGAGATCCTCCAACATCCCGACGTACGCCGGTGGATCGAACGCCATCCAATTCTCTTCCGTGACAACCTTGTCTTTGTCGTCCGGACCTTGATAGGGAAAGTGCGGACACTCATGCGAGACATAGGCGAAGAACGGCTGGTCTTTGTGACGCTTGATAAAATCGATGCTGTCATCGGTGATCAAGTGCGTCATGTAGCCATCGCGTTCGATCGGCTGCCGACCACGGAACAACACCTGCAAGTCGCTGAGTTCGCGATGGTTGAAGTAGTGGACGTTGCCGCCCAAGTATCCGACGAACTCGTCCCAGCCGTACTGCATCGGATTGAACTTGGGTTCGTATCCCAAGTGCCATTTGCCGAAAATGCCACAACGGTAGCCGGCCGGCTTGAGCAGCGCCGGCAGAACGGCATCTTCGACCGGCAGCCCCAACTCATGTTGTTCGGCCAAACGGATTGCATCGTCGTAGCGTCCCACATTCCCGGTTCCGATCGCACACTCCAGGCCGCCCACCCGCTGTTGATAACGTCCGGTCAACAACGCCGTCCGAGTCGGGCTGCACTCGGGCCCATTGGAATAGTGCTGCGTGAAGCGAACCCCTTGCTTTGCCAAGGCATCAATGTTCGGCGTCTTGGCGACCGGGTGACCGTAACACCCCAGATCACCGTATCCCAAATCATCGGCAAGAATCAAAACCACGTTGGGACGCTCCGTCGACTCGGCCCCAGCGACGTCTGAATGAAGGGCCTGAGTCAGGAGTGCTGCAAACGCCGAGCAGACGAATGCGGTGACTCTCTTTCGCATCTGACGCCGGCATGATCGGCGGCATGGTCGGCGGCAACCGGTCATTCGGGTACGGGGCATCGTTGCGGCAAGAAACTGAATCATGTTGAAGTCCATCGGTTGGAAAGCGGACGCTCGGCGTTCGTTTCAAACCCGAGCACAACGACCCGAGCACAACGAGACGCCCGTACTGGCAGCCTCTTTCGCAGACGTTTCTCGTTTTCCGATACAATGTGATCAATCAAGTTGGTTCGACCTTCACAAACGGATCATCGCTGCGAATCAGCATCGTACGCCTTTGACGCTCGAACTGCTACACGCAGCCATCGCCACCGCCGACAAAGTTTGAATCACGTGCAACAGCGAAAAGCGACGCGTCACCTCATCCGCTGCACCGCTCGCACGACGCTACGCTGTGAAGCATTGATTCCCCGCGTTTGACGAGGTGTTCGCGGCAGAGCGTTTCTTGTTAGCGGAAGGCCGCGAGCCTCTCCGGTCTTTCAAGGTGGCTTCGCTGCGAAACCGGACGGCTCGCGGTCTGTCGTTTTAAGCCCGCACGCGTTGGCAAGGGGCCACGCGGCGCCCCTTGCTCACGCGTCGGGCTGGCATGATCACGTTGATTTCGGAACATCGACCAAATCGACAGGCCGCTCGCGCCGTTCCGCTAACATCTTCGTCGCCAAGCCGGTGGCGGGCTTGAAATTTGCGACTCGCGTGTGTTTCTGGTAGCCTTCCGAATCCAGCGGCATTTTGCAAAACCTTGTCTTCGGCTCAAATGATTTGCGACACGCGATCAGCCGTTCGTGACTCGCCCAAGTGGAATGCAACAGGCAGCAGCAGTGAAGTCAACAAAACGGCCCCGAATCGCACTCCTCGTCGAAGCGTCGCGCGCCTACGGACGTGAACTACTTCGCGGCGTGGCGTTGTTCTCGCGGACGCGTGTGGAGTGGTCGTTGCTGCATCAAGAGATGACGCTGGATTCGGCGATTCCGGATTGGATTTTTAGCTCGCGGATCGACGGCGTGATTGCCCGCGTGGACTGGCACACGATTGAACCGCTGCGTCAATTGCGAGTGCCGATCATTGATGTCCGCTGCAACCGAAAATTCACCGGCGTGCCGCAAGTCGAAACGGACAACCAACGTGTCGCCGAAATGGCGTTCTCGCA
This sequence comes from Stieleria sedimenti, assembly GCF_025060895.1. GTDB lineage: Bacteria > Planctomycetota > Planctomycetia > Pirellulales > Pirellulaceae > Stieleria > Stieleria sedimenti. Next base: position 36,356 of record NZ_JANZKV010000062.1, read on the forward strand.
TTTATGGGAGCGTGGCTTTCGACGATTCGCGTTCTGTGGGTTTCGATTCGCCACGTATTCCGACGCCCGACTGGCCGCGTTTCAAACCTTGGTCGATGCCTCGGAATGCCCTTTCGATGTCTACCAATCCCCCGGCGTCCCCGGCACCACGTTGACCCAACTGGAAGAAGCGGGTGTGCTGGAATTGGAATCGTTGGCAAAGTGGTTATCGACGCTTTCGCGACCGACCGGACTGTTGGTCTGCAATGACATTCGCGGACAACAGGTGCTCAACGCTTGCCGGCTGTCCAATATTGCCGTCCCCGATGACCTGGGGGTGATCGGCGTCGATGACGACGACGCGATCTGCCTGCTGTGTGACCCGCCGCTGTCGAGTGTCCGTCCCAATGCGGAACAGGTCGGATATCGGGCCGCCGAAATTTTGCAACAGATGATGCATGGCTTGCTGCCAGAAAATGAGATCGAGTACGTTCCGCCGATTTCGGTCTCCGAACGTCTTTCGACAAAAGTCGTGGCCGTGGACGATGTCGAAATCGCCCGAGTGTGCAGATTCATTCGACAAAACGCCTGTTCGGGAATTAACGTGGGCGACGTCGCCGAGTTCACGTCCCTCTCTCGTCGTCAATTGGAGCGGAGGTTCCGGGACGTTTTGGGGCGAACACCACACCAGCAGATCACGATCACGCAATTGGAACGCGTCAAGCAGTTGCTGTTGGAGACGGACATGACGCTGGAGCAAATCGCAGCGAAAACGGGTTACAGTCATAAAGAATGTCTGGGGGCAGTTTTCAAACGCGAGACCGGTGAGTCACCCGGCGAGTTTCGATCGAAACAAGCCAATCGCGATCACCCCCAAACGCCGACCGTCTCTTCAAAAAACCGTTAGAGCGGTTGTCCTACGGTTGCCACCTTTCCGTCTGATCCCCCGTTCACGATTCGTTCCCATGCTCCGGTCTTTCTTGATTCTGATCTGCTTCGCCGCAAGTGTCACCTCTTCGCAGGCCCTCGACATCTTCGTCAGTCCCGCGGGCGACGACGCCAATGACGGCTCGGCCGCCGCTCCGGTGGCGACGCTCGGTCGGGCACAGGTGCTCGCTCGGCAATCGGCCGGAACCGACCCCGTGACGGTCTCCGTCGCGGACGGCGTCTACTACCTGCCCGAGACACTCACGTTCACCCCCGCCGACTCCGGTGCCCCCGATCGACCGGTCATCTACCGTGCGGAAAACGAAGGCAAAGCCGTGCTCAGCGGTGGGACAATGCTCGACCTGCAATGGCAACCTTTCCGCGACGGAATTTTCGTGGCAACCACCGAACCGGGGCTGGCGATCGACCAGCTGTTCCTGGCCGGACGCCAACAACGGATGGCACGCTATCCGAACTATGACGCCGGCAAAAAGACCGCAGCCTATCAAGGGTATGCCGCCGATGCGTTCTCCAAACAACGCGCCAGCGGTTGGGCCGACCCCACCGGCGGGTTCATTCACGCCATGCACCGGGCCCGCTGGGGAGGATACCACTACCGGATCACCGGTAAGGACTCCGATGGCGAAGTGACCTATGAAGGTGGCTGGCAAAACAACCGCCAAATGGGCATGCACAACGACTTTCGCATGGTCGAAAACATCTTCGAAGAATTGGACGCGGCCGGCGAATGGTATCACGACGCCGGCGCGAACCGCCTGTACTTCATGCCTCCCCCTGGCGTGGATTTGAGCCGAGCGAAGGTCGAAGTGGTGCGACTGCGACACCTGATCGAATTCAACGGCTCCGCCGACAACCCCGTGCGGTTCATTGCCCTAAAGGGATTCGTCGTTCGGCATGCCGCGCGGACCTTCCTGGAAACCAAAGAACCGATGCTGCGGTCGGATTGGACGATCTATCGCGGCGGCGCCGTTTTGCTCTCCGGCACCGAGGACGTCCAGCTGTTGGACACCGAATTTGATCAGGTCGGCGGCAATGCGATCTTTGTCAGCCGTTTCAATCGCCGTGTGGTCGTCAAGGGTTGCCACATCCACGACTGCGGCGCCAGCGGTGTTTGTTTTGTGGGTGACCCCGACGCCGTTCGCGATCCGCTATTCGAATACCGTCAAAAGAACGATCTGAGCAAGGTCGACCGTACTCCGGGGCCGAAGTCGAACCGGTACCCGGCCGACTGCGTCGTCGAAGACTGCTTGATTCATGGGATCGGCCGAGTCGAACGCCAACCGGCCGGAGTTCAAATCACGATGGCACAAGGCATCACGGTTCGCGATTGCTCGATCTATGATTGCGCCCGCGCCGGCATCAACATCGGGGACGGTGCCTGGGGCGGCCACCTGATCGAACGCTGCGATGTCTTCGACACTGTGCAAGAAACCCACGACCACGGCTCGTTCAACTCCTGGGGACGAGACCGTTTTTGGAGCAGCGACCGGAACGCCAGTCAACAAATCATCGACCAGGAACCGCAGTTCCCGTTCTTGGACGCCGTCGAGACGACCGTGATTCGCAACAGCCGCTGGCGCTGTGATCATGGTTGGGACATCGACCTGGATGACGGATCTTCCAACTACGACATTTACAACAATCTGATGCTTTCGGGCGGCTTGAAGTTTCGTGAAGGCTTTCGGCGTCGAGCCTGGAACAACATCACCGTCAACAACGGCCTGCACCCGCACGTTTGGTACAACAACAGCGGCGACGAAGTGTTCAGCAACATCTTCATGGCCGCACCACAGGGTGTTCGCGCCCCGACGGAGACCGCCAAGGGAAAACGGGTCGATCGCAACCTCTATTTCTCGCACGCCCCGGCAATGAAAGATCGCTACGCCGACTTTGGATGGGACCGTCATTCCATCGTCGCCGATCCCAGGTTCATCGATCCGGCGAGCGGTGATTTCCGTGTCCAGCCAAATTCGCCAGCCTTTGACATCGGTTTCGAAAACTTCGCGATGGATCAGTTCGGCGTCAAGAAACCTTCGCTGAAACAGATCGCCGAAACGCCCGAGATCCCGGCTGTGGAGGTCAAAGGCGAAACGCCAACGCCCCGATCCGCTCGCCGGCCTGTCGCAACGCCGCAGCCGTCGTTCTGGCTGGGGGCTCGGGTAAGCGACTTGAAAGGTTCCGAATTTTCCGCCTATGGAGTGTCCCAAGAAGAGGGCGGTGTCACGGTGACAGAAATCAAGCCCGACAGCGACGCCGCCGGCGCGGGACTGACCGAGGGAGACTTGATTCAAGGCATCAACGCAACGCCGGTCAAGCAGGTCTCCGGTTTGCTCTCGGCCTACCAACAAGTCGGCGACGCAGCGTTGAACGTGAAAGTCATTCGAAACCAGCAGCCCGTGATACTGTCGCTTCAGAACGCACCCCGCATCGTGATGGAATCCGCGGGGACTGCCGAAGACTTTGCAACACTGGCGCTGACAGGAAGACCATCGGGCAAGGTCGACGCCAACCCTTTGCCCCGCAACGAACCGCCGGCAACGCTGATCGATGGCAAACTGCGACAAAGCTACGGCCCGGTTTTCGCCAACGGCGTGACCACCGGAGCCTATCGCTTGGACCTCGGTGAATCAAACGACATCTCTTCGATCACCAGCTGGTCGACGAACTTCAATGGGGTCCGCGGCCCACAGAAGCTGACGCTTTACGGAAGCGATTCATCAACCGACCCCGGTTGGGATGTTTCGGACCGTTCCAAGTTCACGCCGCTGACCTCGATCGATACCCGTCGCGCGACACAGGATGTGTTCCATGCCGTTGCGTTGCGATCCGCGCCGGGACAGTCCCTGGGAAAATTCCGCTGGATCATCTGGAGTGTCCAGCCGGTGACCGATCGAGCGGAAAACACCGCGTTCCAAGAATTGCGTGCGCAATGAGCGTGTTCGTAGCGTCAGCTTCCGGCTCGCCAGTGCCGTAAGCTCCCAGCTTGCGAGTGCCGTAAGCTCCCAGCTTGCGGGTGGCGTACGCTTCCAGCTTGCGAGTGCCGTAAGCTCCCAGCTTGCGAGTGGCGTAAGCTTCCAGCTTGCGGGTGCCGTAAGCTTCCAGCTTGCGAGTGGCGTAAGCTTCCAGCTTGCGAGTGCCGCAAGCTTCCAGCTTGCGAGTGCCGTAAGCTTCCAGCTTGCGAGTGCAGCACTCGCGATTGCGGAGCAATCGCGGGTGGCAAGCAGGATGCTTACCCCACTTTTCTGAGCCGCGGACATCTCCGTGTCGCAAATCCTTCGCCGTCCGACGCAGCGGTTGATTGACTTTCACCCGCCATTGAAAGATGTTGTGTGGTGACACTCCCGATTCGAGGGTCTCCCCCAACCCTCGCCCTCCGGCACCGGCCCCGCCCCATGCTCCGCGTTTTGAACCTCCAGGGTTGCACCGTTCTCCTGGCGCTCCTGCTTTCCATCGCCGCCAGTGGCGCAGTGTCGGCTGAAGCTCCCGACACTCTGCCGGCGTTACAGAACAACAAGGCGCCCGAGAATCTGGACGAGATGTGGTCGGGGTTTGATCCACGCGAGGAACCCTTGGACGTTGAACTGCTTCATCAGTGGGAAGAGGACGGTGTCGTGCTGCGAGTCGTGCGTTTTCGCATCGGCATCTTCAAGGGCCGGAAAGCAACGCTGGCCGCCGTGTACGGCTTCCCGCAAGGCGCCACCGACGTGCCCGGCCTGGTGCAGATCCATGGCGGCGGCCAATACGCTGACTACAAGGCCTGTTTGACCAATGCCAAACGCGGCTACGCGACGGTGTCGATCGCTTGGGCGGGCCGAATCTCCGCGCCCCAATACCGCGTCGGTCCCGATCAAGTCAAATTGTTTTGGGATCAAGAAACCGACGCACCCGATTTTAAACCGACGACGGACTGGGGCGCCGTCGACGGCTATCACGCTCCCTCACGAAATGCGGGCAATCAATTCCCAAGCGGCAAAGCGGCTCCGTGGACGCTGGATCCCGTCGAATCGCCTCGCAACAGCGGTTGGTTCCTCTGCGCAGTGGCGGCCAGACGGGCACTGACGTTTCTGGAGCAACAACCGGAAGTCGACCCGGAACGACTGGGAGTCTACGGCCACTCGATGGGCGGCAAACTCACCGTGCTCACCGCGATCGACGACCGAGTCCAAGCCGCCGCTCCTTCGTGCGGTGGAATCAGCGATCGCTACAACGATAGCGAATTGTTTCGCAACACGCTGGGTGACGACGTCAGTCTGGCGCACCTCACGTGTCCGATTCTTTTCCTGAGCCCGGCCAATGATTTCCATGGTCGAATCGGCGATCTGCCCAGAGCGGTCGAGGAGATCCAAAGCCGACAGTGGCGCGTGACCTGTTCTCCGCACCACAACCACCAAGACACCGCACCCTATGAAGCGGCCACGCTGCTCTGGTTCGACCAACATCTTAAGCACAGTTTCGTGTTCCCTGCGACACCCGCGACGAATCTCACCTTGCAGACGTCCGACGGCATCCCCACCATCCGCATCGACGCCGATACAAGTTTGCCGATCGAGTCGGTGGACGTCTTTTACTCCCAAGACGGAAAGCCGAACGAGACCCCGCGTGATCGAGACGACGTGGTCCATCGCTTTTGGCATCACGTCGCGGCGAAGCGTCAGGAGAAATCGTGGACCGGATCGCTACCGATCTCCAGCACAGAAAAACCACTGTGGGTTTACGCCAATGTGACCTACACGCTGCCAAAACCAGTCGAAGGTGCCGGCTATTACTATCGGCAGTACCGCAGCGAAACGATCAACCTGTCGTCTTTGCTGCTGACCGTCCCTCCGCAACAACTCCAGCAATCCGGCGTCACGCCGACACAACAACCCCAAACCGTCATCGATGACTTCGCCGGCGACTGGCAGAAAGAATGGTTTACCTATCGGCCGGACGAATGGCCGCTCACCACGAACAAACTGAACGCGGACATCTATCACGCGCCGCCGGATGCGGTGTTGGCCGTTGACGTGAAAGCGGATCAGGGAAACACCTTGGTGGTGCGGATCGACGACCATGCCGCCGAAGTCGATTTGGACGGCGGTGATGCATGGCAACCCGTTGTGCTCACTCCGGCAAACTTTCGCGATGGAGCAGACGACCCCTTGGCCGGCTGGGAAAACATCCGGCAGTTGGAATTATCGGCGACGGAGCGATTGCAATCGGGACAACGCCGCGACCCGAAGACTCGCATCGTGGGCGGCCAATGGAAAGGACCACCGCCGCAGTTCCGGAATCTGCGTTGGGTCTCGAAAGAGGTCGACGTCCTTTGACGCAGCGACGATCGGCAGAGCGACGATCGGCAGAGCGACGATCGGCAGACTGTGTAAAACACAACGAATCCACCTTCACCCACTACAATTCATTTCAACAAAATTCGCCAAACGAACCTCCAAGTCGAAACCATGAAGTCCTCTTGTTTGATGGCGATTGCGTTGGTGTGTCTTTTGACAGCCTTCGCTGCCGCTGATTCACCGCGTCCCAACATCGTGTTTATTTTTGCCGACGACTGGGGTTGGGGCGATCTGAGTTGCCACGGGCATCCTGATGTCAGAACGCCCAACATCGATCGGCTGGCGCGTGAGGGAACGGATTTCCATCGCTTTACCGTCGCCAGCGGTGTGTGTTCCCCCAGCCGAACGGCCGTGATGACGGGGCATTTTCCGGCCCGCTACAACATCGATGGGCATTTCGCCTGGGTGCCCAGTAACGCCAAACGCAACATGCCCGATTGGCTGGACACCGACACTGTCACGCTGCCCCGATTGCTGCAAAAGGCCGGATACGCGACGGCCCATTTCGGCAAATGGCACCTGGCCAACGACATGATTCCCGATTCCCCTTCGCCGGGACAATACGGATACGATACCTACGGAGCGTTCAATTGTTCGGGTGAGCAAATGCCTGTGCACGAAGACGCCGAACATGCGATCGAGTTTATCCAGAGGAGTCACCAGGCCGGTCAACCGTTCTTCGTCAACCTATGGATCCATGAACCGCACACGCCCTTCCACGTCCTGCCGAAGTACCGTTGGCGATTTCGAAACAGCGGGCTCGATGAAAACGATGAGATCTACGCAGCCGTTTTGTCGCACGCCGACGATCGCATCGGCGAGGTTCTCGAGACGCTCGACAAGCTGGACCTGGTGGACAACACGCTGGTCATCTTCAGCTCGGACAACGGGCCTGCCCGCGCCCGTCCCGGAACACCGCTAGCCCTCAGCTACGACACCGCCACAGGTGCGGGATTCGGAATCGCCGCGGCCAAGGGAATCACCGCCGGACGCAAGGGCTACAAAGCGTCGCTGTTCGAAGGCGGCATCAACGTGCCCTTCATCGCACGCTGGCCGGGCAAAATCGCCGCCGGCAAAGTCGATCAACGTTTGATGATTTCGGCCGTCGATCTGTTGCCGACGTTTTGCGAAATCGCCGGCGCGAAGTTACCCGAATCGTATCAGCCCGATGGAATCAGTCAGCTGAAACCGCTTCAAGGGGACGTCAGCGATGGCCGCGACAAACCGTTGTTCTGGAAGATGAAGGGCAACGGCAAACCCGGCCAAGCCGACTCCTTTCATTGGGTCGACTACTGCATCGTCGACCAAAACTGGAAACTCATCAGCGACGAAGCCTCCTCGTACGTGGAGTTGTATGACATCGTCTCCGATCCCTACGAAAAGCAAGACGTGAAAGAATCGCACCCGGACGTGGTCGCGCAACTCACCGAGAAACTTGCCGCCTGGAAAGCCACGCTTCCGCCCAAACCCAACCCCAAGAATTTCTCGTCGTTGCGCGACTGAACGTGCTTACCGGCCGCCATCAATCAACGATCACGCAATCGCAAGAAATCACCTCCATGAATCACCGCATGACACGAATACTACTAACCCTGTTTTCTTTCACCGCCTTTGCAATGCTCCAGGCCGCGACCGTCCATGCAAACGATCATGCCTGGGTGATCGACACGCAAGACGAATGGCAGCAAAGCACGACAAAGAACGAGGGAATTCAGATCAAGGACGGGATGGCAGTCCCAACCGAGCAAAACGCTTCACTGGTGAGCGTGTTGAAGACATTTGCGACCAAACGGATGGCGGAATCGATTCAATTCGACCAGTCACCTGAATGGTCCAATTGGAATCAAACCAACGATCTTGGTCCGGTGAATCTCGGCGACGCACCGGTGATGCTCAGCCTCGGCCCGGACAACTACTGGATGTTTGGCCGTTACGGTGGCGGCCGAAAACGGGGCGATACGTCCAAGCTGCCGCCCTTCAAGCCTGAACCGGCAACGCTCGACGGTTTCGACATTCCGCTGCAGACAACCAAGTTTCCGAATCAGTTCGATGCCGCCGGTGGACTGCAACCGAGACTGGGTGGTTACCACGCCTGGCAAAGCAAAGACATGGTCAACTGGGTTCATCACGGCCCGATCACCGAAAAAGCTTCCGCATGGATGACGACTGCCGAGTATGCCGATGGCAAAGCGTACTTTTACTACGACTTTCCCAACGACCAGGATCCACACGTTTTTGTCGATGATGACCTGTTCGATGGCCGGCCCGGTGAGAACAAAGGAATGGCCTATGATGACCCCTCGCACGGTTCCGACTGCGGAATCATTCGCGGCCTGGACGGTCAGTTCCACTTGATCCTGGAAGACTGGAGCCCGATCAATGCCCAACGCCATGCCTGGGATTCTCCCTTGGCGGCACATGCGGTCAGCCCCGATGGAATCCAGGATTTCAAACTGCTGGCGCCGCCGGTAGACGAACGCACCAAACCGACCGGCAGGAAGGGAACCTACAAGCATCCCCACTGGGTGAAAGAAAACCCGGAACGTTTCAAAACAAACGTTGCCGAGTACGAAATTCACGAACCGGAACAAAACGCCTACGGTGACTGGGCGGCGATCTCGATCGGCGGACAGTACTATCTGTTTTGCGACTATGACCCGGCGGACAGCAAGACGATGAGCGTCGGTCGCTTCACATCGAAAAGCATCAATGAACCCTTCACCTGGTGCGGCAACGTTGGCCGCGGCCATCCCGATCCAGACATCATGTTCGCCGAAGGACAATTCTATCTCGCGACGCAACAGAAAATGGATTTCGTCAGCCCGGGACCCTGGGTCGAGCAGGTCGTCGTTCGTGCCGGAGTCGACGAGAACAATGACGGATCGATCGACAAGTGGACCGATTGGCAAGCCGTCAAAGAGACCTACGACTACATTCCGGGGTTCGCCAAACAGGTCGCCAAGACTCCGGCGCGACTGGACCTGTCCGAGTTGCCCGCCGGCTACGGGTTTCAGTTCGAAGTCAAAATCAAAGACAGCACCGAGAATCAATCGAAACCGATTCTCGATCGGGTGACGTTCGCCTTTGAAAACGACGCCGCAAAGTAGTCCTCTGTCCAAATTTGGGTTTTGGCTTGCGTTTGTCGATCGGAAAAGGGTCAGGCTGTCACTTGCGGAACAATGAAACGATTACCGGGCCCACGGATGGCAGCGCGAACCCACGGATTTTTGCACCCTGTGATCCGTGGGTTCGCGCTGCCATCCGTGGGTATGATTTCCGGTGGTTAGCCCGGGAAAATTGCCGGAGTGCCGCCCGCCAATGCTTTCCGCGGATCGCAGACAGAGCCGAACTCTTGGTAAGCTCCACTATCTCAAAATGAAATATTGCCAAAGCACCAACTGAACAGCGCCAGTTCGTTCCCCGTCCAGATCCGCTCCCTCCCTATGAGTTCCACGATGATGCAACCGATTCCACTGACGCCATCGACCCGCCATCCGGTCGCCGGACGTGCGATGACCGCGGTTCGCAGAATGACAGGGCCGATTCAGTGTCTCGCGCTGATCGCCCTGTCTGTCGTCTCGGTCGTCGGATCGGGTCACGCCTGGTCGGCCGACGTGGAACGACCGCACGCGGTGATCGTCGTCGGCACGCTCCACTATTCGCCGGAGTTGTCGATGCCGATCTTCGCCAAAGAACTGGAGCGATTCGGATTTCGCACGACGATTGTGATGGGGGATGGAAACCCGGAAAAGAAGACCGAAAACGTGCTGCCGGGCATTGAAGCGTTGGCCGACGCGGACCTCGCGATCTTCTTCATGCGTTTTTTGAAGTTGCCCGACGCCGAATGGCAACCGATCGAAAATTACATCCGATCCGGCAAGCCCGTCATCGGCCTGCGGACGGCGAACCATTCGTTCAAATATCCGGCCGATCATCCGCGATTTTCTTGGAACGATGACTTCGGCCGACGGGTTTTAGGAACGCCCTACGTTGTGCACCAAACCAGCGAAACGCAAATCAGCGTGGTCGAGCAATCATTGGATCACCCGATCCTGTCCAACATCACCAAAACGAAGTGGGTCTCCCCGGGAACGCTCTACCTGACGCGACTGCAGGACGGTTGCGTTCCGTTGGTGACCGGTTCGGGACAGGGACGCGTGCGGACACTCAAAAAATCCTTCGGCACGATCGAAGTCAAACAGCACGAGTCCGATGTGGTCGCCTGGGCATGGGAGAATGAATGGGGAGCCAAGGTTTTTGGAACTTCATTCGGTCATCCCGGTGACTTTAACGAAGAATCGTTTGTTCGGATGCTGATCAATGGCTGTTGTTGGGCAGTCGGCCGACCGGTGCCCGACGCGAATGAAACCGTTTCAACCTGGCAAATCCAGCGTGTTGACAAGAAACCCAAAAAGTGAACTCCCCAAACGAGCGATGAAACCCATTTCTATCGTGGCGATCTTGCTGGGCGGAAATCTCCCAGTTCCCAAAGTCTGCAGAATCTCCAAGCCCAGTTGATCAAGGTCGGAACCGAAGACGACATTCGTATGATCGTGACCGCCTTCAGCAAGGGAAACGGGATCCGGTCGGTTGACACGTCCATCGCGATGCTGGAAACGCTGCAACAGCTGGCAAAGCGGCAAGGGTCGACGCGACTGAGACGCATCATGCGAGGCCTGAGGACGCTGCTCGACAGCGACGACGCAACCGTCCGCGTTCTCGCCGCCAACAACCTGGGCGTCTGGCGTGTGGCAGGACGAGACGAGTTGGCCGCACTGCAGGAGGGTTCGTACAGTCCGGCGGTCAAGCAAGCCCTCGCAGTGGCACTCGCCCAGACCAGCGCCAAGGCTTACACGGAACCGCTGGCGAATTTGGCGGCCGATGCCGACTTGGAAACTCGTTATGCCGCCGTCGTGGGCTTGGCCCATCTCGATTTGGATCGTGCCGCCAAGGCCGCCGCGACCTTGATGAGCAAAGACCCCGGCCGGGCGGATCCCGTGCCCGTCGTGCAAGCATTCTTAAATCGACAAAACGGCGGAGCACGGCTGGGCGAATCGCTGGCCGACGTCACGATTCATCCGTTGGTCATCGACCGTGTCAGCCAGTTCCATCGCGAAAGTGGTTTGCTGAGCGACACTCTAGCGAAAACCTTCCAGCCCTCGACGCCCTCCGGCTCGCTGACGAGCGATCTGTTGGCTGAGGACATCGAAACGCTGGCGGCCGACGCGGAAACACTTGGCAACGCCGCGCGCGGCGAGCTGATCTATCGTCGCAAATCCCTGTCCTGTACCCAGTGTCACGCGATCGGACCGGCCGGACCGATCATCGGTCCCAATTTGGTCGCGGTCGGTGCCGCCGCGAAAACCAAGTACTTGGTCGAGTCGATTCTCAGTCCCAATGCGGCGATCGCCGAACACTACGAAACCAAAGCGTTTTTGCTGGACAGCGGCAGGGTACGAACCGGGATCGTGACCTTCCGAAACGAGCAAGAAGTGGTGCTGCGCGATTCGTCGGCGCTGGGCCAAGAAGTCCGTCTCGCGACGGATGAAATTGAGGCGGAAGTCCCCGCCAAGTCGCTGATGCCGGCGGGCCTGGCCGACCAGCTGAAGGACCGGAGTGAGTTTCTTGATCTGGTCAAATTCATCTCGGTGCTCGGAAAGCCCGGTGACTATGCCAATGACGAGAGTCCCGTCATCCGCAAATGGCGTGTCCTTGCAGCCCCCGAATTGGCGACGCTGCCTGACGACGATGCCGATTGGTTGCCGGCATACAGCATGGTGCGTGGCGAGTTGCCCTCTGCCGATTGGCCCGATTCCGAAGCGATCTTCGCCCGCGGTTTCGTCAACGTGCTCGTCCCTGGTGACGTTCAGCTGGAGTTGAACTCCAGCAACGGTTTAGGACTGTGGGTCGACACACGACGGATCGATGATCTCGCGGCCCCGATCCATCTGGAACGCGGTCGGCATGCGATCACCTTTTCGATCGACCGACGACGCCGCGACGTTGGACTTCTCGTCGAACTCAAGCCGGTCGGTGAAACCAGATTGCAACCCGAAGGCGGGCTCTGATCGCGTCGCCGCAAAGGAGCACACCCGCCAATGGTAGGGCGTACCCGCGGATCCAAGAAAATGAGAGAGCAACGTTATTCATTACCCTGTAAGATCATCTTTGAACGGTGCTTAGCTGCGACCGAAACGTGCGAGAAATACAAATCTAAAAGTTTTGCAAAGAATTGGCCCTAGTCGTTCCCCCGGGCTGCCACGCAGGTAGACTCTAGTTCATGTCGGCAACTATTCACGAACGATCGATTGCGACCGACCTGCCACCGACCCAATCGTCGGAGGCGATGCTGGTTAACGTGTACCAGGAATTACGTCAGCTTGCAGCTCACTATTTGCGAGGCAACGGTTCTCGGGCAACATTGCAAGCGACCGCCCTGGTTCACGAAGCCTATCTTCGATTGCGGAAAAGCGAGTCGCGTTGGGCGAATGAAGGGCATTTTTTTGTGGCGGCAGGGACGGCGATTCGGCGGATCATGGTCGAAGATGCCCGGCAAAAACAGGCTCAGAAACGGGGTGGCCAGATTAAGATTGCTCCACTGCACGAGTTTTCCATCGGGAAGCTTTCTGATCACGAGCAGTTGGTTGACTTGAGTGATTGCTTGGACGTGCTCGCAGTGCACGACCGTTTGGCTTCGCAGGTTGCCGAACTGAGGCTGTTCTGCGGCCTCACGCTGGCTCAATGTGCGGAGGTGTTGGGCAGTTCTGTCGCCACGATGCACCGTGAGTGGATCTTCGCCCGCGCTTTTTTGGTGTCCAATCTTTCGCAATCGCGATAAAAAGGCGGCAAAAATTTCGCATTGTATTTATGAGCGATGCAAAATATTTTCGGCATGAATCGACTAAACGTGTTTTTCTGGAAGCAGTCGAATCCGGATTGGCCGGCACCGAACTGGATGATTGGCTGAGCGAGCAATGTGGTTCCGACGCGGCGCTTCGTCTTGACGTCGAAGATTTGCTGCGTGCGTCCGTGGCCGAGCACCGGCTGTGCGATTTGGTCGACCAGACGTACGCCGGCAAAAACGATGGCCTGAATTTGATTTCCGGCCAATGGGTTGGTCCCTACCAGATCGAGGCCCTTGTTGGAGAGGGGGGAATGGGGGTTGTCTATCGGGCTCGGCAGACACAGCCGATCGATCGGACCGTGGCGATCAAGATGGTGAAGCCCGGCATGGATAGCCGCGAAATCCTTCGCCGCTTCCAGTGGGAACAGGCCGTTTTGGCCCGTCTGGAACACCCGAACATTGCCAGGCTGCTGGACGCGGGAACGACCGAAAACGGACAGCCATACTTTGTCATGGAATTCGTCAACGGGCAACCGTTGATCGAGTATTGCAACCAGAACCGATTGACCATCCAGGAGCGGTTCAAGCTATTCGAAACGGTTTGTTCGGCCATCCGCTTTGCACACCAACATGGAGTTTTACACAGAGATCTAAAACCGGGAAATGTTTTGGTTGCCGACGGCACTGGAACGCCCGTGGCCAAGATCATCGATTTTGGGATCGCAAAGCTCTTGGATGCCGACGGTGAGCGAATGACTCATTTCATCCGCATCCTCGGCACCCAGCCCTATTCGAGCCCCGAGCAGCAAGTGGGAGACAAATCTCGAATCGATACCCGCTCAGATGTCTTTTCCTTGGGCATTCTCTTGCACGAACTCGTGGTCGGGCGGCTTCCAGACGTTGATCATTTTTTTCGATTTTCAGAACCAACTCTGATTGATTCGCATCCGGTGACCCGGCCGAGCAAATGGTTCCTCGCGTTGGATGACCCGACGTGCGCCCGCCTCGCGCACGAACGCCAAACAAGTGTTTCAACCCTTCACCAGTTTCTCGCCGGAGATTTGGACTGGATTTTATTGAAAGCGATGGCAAAGTCGCCGTCGGAACGCTATGAGTCGGTCGAATCGTTTTCGAATGATTTGTCACGTCTGTCCGCCGGGCTACCGGTGCAAGCACGACGTCAAACGAAGCTCTACCTGGTGACCCGATTCTTCTTACGTCACAAAGCAGCCTCGTTGCTGACGTCGGCTGCACTCAGTTTCCTTTTGCTGGGTTTCGGCATCAGCCTGCACCAAGTCGGCGTGACGAGGGAAGCCCACCGTCTATCAGAGCGGTTGCGGGAGGGCATGATTGCGGCACAGCAACAAACACTTGCACTCGTGGAAGCAGCGGATTGGCGACTGGCGGCCAATGCGATCGATGACGGTGACTATCTGGAAGCCGCTGACATTTTGGATCGGCAAATCCCGGTCGATCTCGCGATGAAAAACGCTTCATCACCCACGCTCCCTTTGCCGTACAACTTCCTCCACACCCAATTGGAAAGAGCGGGACGTTCCCGGCTCGAGACTCACTTGTCTTTGTACGCGATGGCCTTCGATCCGGAGCACAAGATCAGCGCGGTGGGCGGTGAGGGTGGCATCGTACATGTGATTGATTTAAGGGGGAACACAGTCCGATCACTGCCCGCAAGCGGGCAACCCTCCATCAGCTCGCTGGCGTTCTCGCAGGTCACAGGAGTTTGTTTTGCCGGCGGCAGTGATGGATCGATCAAAGCGTTCAGCTTGGCGGATGAAGGTGGGTGGCAAACGGTGTGCAATCTTTCGGCACAACCGATTGTTGATTTTTGTATCAGTCGAGACGCTCGACATTTATTCGTTTGCGATGGCGGCGCGGATGTGAGTGCCGTGGAGATCAAATCCGGGAAAGTGGTTCGGCACCTTCGGCAACACGAAGGACCGATTTACGGAATTGCGATTTCGGAGGATGGAACTCGGATTGCGACGACGTCCAAGGATCAAACTTCCGCGGTCTGGCAATGGCCCACCGGTAACCTGCTGAACCAAACATCACGCTCGGACTACCGATTGGTCGATGTTGCGTTGGACTCCGCTGGTAAAACGCTCGTAGATGGTTCTGTCGACGGAGAAGTCCGCCTGGTTGATGTCGAAACGGGAAAGTCCGGCATTACCATTCGCGTGCCCAGTGCGGTTTCGTCGGTCGACATTTCAGCCGATGGAAAGACGGTCGTCGCGGGATGTCGAACGGGGATGATTTATTGCCTAACTCGAGAGGATTTCGAACGTTCCGCGAAAGACAACCAGTTTGCCTCGACGGTGGTTCGTCAATCACAACACCAGTCGCATGATGCTCGTGTCGAAGCGTGTCTTTGCCTTGCACCCGATTCGGTTTTCTCCGTTGGGCGAGATGGGCGATTGGTCGAGTCGAGTTTTCGATCCAACACCGTCAAGACAACGGATGTCAGGTCCAAAAACGATCGCATTGCTGTTTCGCCCAACGGCGATTGGATCGCAGCTCACGATTACATCCGAGCCGAATTGATCGAAACGGCGACTGGGAAAACGTTTTCATTGGACGCGGAGTTGCCGAAAAGCGAATTCGCGGGACTGAACTTTTCACCGCAGGGTGATCTGTTACTCACGACCCAGGACGGCCGAATCGTGAAAATGAACCTTCCGGTGCCTGACAGAGGCGGCAGAGTGAACGTGACGAAGGGCTCCATCGCTGCGGCCGTGCGGGTCTTCGACGCACCCATCACCGCAGATTACGCCGAGGTGCGTTTTTCTCGCAGCGGTGACCGCATGATGCTCTTTTCACGGCGTGATTCTTTGGTGATCGTGGTCAGTTTCCCGCAACTTGAACTGCTCTTCAAAAAGGAAGTTCGCGAAGCGTATACGGCCGACCTTTCTGCAAGCGGCCGGTTTCTGGCAACGAGTCGACGCGGTGATCTGTTTGTCAACGAGGTCGATGGCGGTCGGCTGCTGGCGGCGTCACCCGAGCACCACACGGAAACCATCAATGACCTGCGATTCAGTCCCGACGAGCGATGGCTCTACACCGCCAGCAACGACCGTCGTATCAAACGCTGGAACTATCAAGAGGGAACGGCGCCTGAGTTGGTCGGCGTCCAACCCAGCGATATGCCGAAATTCCTGTCGATCAGTCGCGACGGAAACACATTATTATCCAGCGGACGCGGTCAACAGATTTGGTTGTGGCACACGGGAGCGATGCAGAAACTTTTTCCGGTTATGCCGTCACCGGACGGGTATTACCGCACCTATCTGTCAGCCGACGATTCGACGCTGATCGGACTCGATCGCCAGTTTCAGGTCAAATGGACCAATCTGCGTCTGAAAAATTAACTGATTGAAAAACCGTAATTTCTGAAAAGCGGATTGCTGAAAATACGCATTGATAAGGACGGTGAGCCGACGCATGACCGCGGGGCTCTAAGCCAGAAAGACGCCTCAGAGAAGGCAAGCCTGTAATCTTCTCAAAACAGTCTTGAGAATTGTCGGACTTGGCTGCGGGTGTTGGGCGTTTTTCTTTTGCAGCCATAATTAGAGCTCAGGCTTACCAACGATGGACCGACTTGACTTAACTACCATTGCGCACCACAGCACGGAGAAGACAATGCTTCGAAGATGTCTCAGCCCAATCCTGACGCTCACGTTGAGCCTCTCATTCGCCTTGACGCCGATGGCCTTCGCTCAGAAAGGTGGCAAAGGCGACAAGGGAGGGAACGGCGGAAAAGGCGATTCACAACCCACCTTTACCTTCACGTGGTTGGGGACCCTCGGAGGACCGTTTACGTCGACCTCCGGTATCAATGAAAGTGGTGACGTCTGGGGCAGTAGTACTGTGCCAAGCGGAGTCAGCGAACCGGCGTTCGCCAGCCGTCCTTTCATCATTTGGTCCACTGGACCCGATGCTGGCCAAATGGTGGATTTTCAGCAGCAACTGATCGACGAGGGACGAATCGGCGAGTTCGATTGGGAAAACCTGGTGGGTGTCTATCAAGTGGAGATTGGAGAAATCAATAATTCGGGTGGTGTCGCGTGCATCATCGAAGAAATCATTGACCCGCAATCCGGTGAGTACCTGTTTTACACCTGCCTGTACACGCCGGCGTCCGTTGACGATCAGGGCAATGTCGTTGCATCAAGTTTGCAATACATCGACATTAGCTCTTCGAGAATCGATCGGGTCGTATTGAACGACGCCGGAGTCGTTGCCAGCGATTCAAATGATAACGTCGTCGACGGTAGCACGGGCACGTATCAGTGGACGCCCGAGTCGGGGCGTAACTACCTCGGTTTCTGGAAAGAAACTTGGAGCATCAATCTCAATGGCGCCATGTGCGGGCCCTATGGAAATTGGAAATATATTCCAGGAGACGGATATTCTCAGGTGTTTCCATCCGACGTGGGATGGGACAGCAGCGTGCGAGAAATCAACGACTTCAATCAGATTGGCGGTACCTACCAGAGGTCCAATACATCGTACAAGAATGCGTGCCGGGTCGAGGCGGACGGTAGCATCAATGTGATCAAGATGCCGAAGAACCGGGCCTCCGTTGGCTGGGCGATCAACAACAACGGAGACGTTGTCGGAAGTGGAAGTCTTAACGGTGGCTGGCGGCCCTTTGTCTACACGGATAATGATGGCGTCATCGATGTCTTCAGTCGCACGTCGAATCTACCGCAGGAGTTGGCAACGCTCATTGACGGAAACGGAATCTCCGATCGAATCGGGTACTTTGACATCAATGATTCAGGCGTTGTCATCGGACGTGTCTTGTCTGGGCCAAATAGTGCCGAAGCATTCTTACTCGCGCCCAACGAGTAGTCTATGTCAGCTCAATTTTCGGGTAGCGGAACTCGTCAAGAGTTTCGATTGATACCGACCATGCCTTCATGAGCGTTGAAACGTCGACCCGCAGTCCCGTCAGCAACTCACCGGAAGCGACTTGTCCGGGCGCGAAGGTGCCGATTTCCGTATATCGGTCCGAGTTCAACGATAGCACGGTCACTCGCTGCTCGACTGGATCCACGATCCAGTATTCGGCGACACCCGCCTTGGCATAGTCACGGCGTTTGTCGGTGTAGTCGCGGTGCCTGGCTTCCGTACCGGGGCTGACGATCTCCATCACCAGATCAAGATGATCGGGATAGTCGACATCGACGGCTGGGCGGTTTCCAGGGGCGAGGTACAGCAGGTCCGGTTCTCGAATCGTGCCGGGGAACAATCGAATCGGCAGCGGAGCGAACAGGGCGGTACCGCCTTCGGGCATCGCGTCTTCGAGCAATCCCAGCACCAACCGCAGCATCCGCTGATATTTCAGGTTCGACATTGGCAGGATCTCCAGCCTTCCGTCAGCATGCTCAGCCATTCGGTTGGTGTGCAACCTCAGGAAATCTCCTTCGGACCAACTGCCTTGCGGAGGATGCAAGTAGACCGCTTCCCAAGCCGGTTCTCACGCCGGTTCACCGTCTTGGGATGGAATAGGAGGGGGCGTTTCGGACATGATCGATCCACGAACACCGGGAGTAACACTAAAAATGTCGGTTGCGTCATTGTAAACGAAGCAAACGTTTGTTGGGCGGTGGAAAGCGTCTTCGCCGGACGTGGCAGTTCCAGCTGAGCGGCTGATCTCTCGCCGTCAGCAAGGTCGACAGCAGAGATTCACTCAGAAATCGAAAACTTGTGAAAAAAGGAACGGCGAAACCGCGCATTAATGCTGTGCGGAAGGATGAACCTCCGCGTCCGATTCGAGTTCGACTCCGTCAAAGCCGTTTCTATGCTTACAAAGCCCGCGCGTCGCCCAAGGCGAACTATGTTTCGCGATTCACAAGCTTCCGCACGAAAGAGATCGAGAAAACTGCGGCTGGAAACACTTGAGAATCGGCGAGTCCTCGCGACGATTCTATGGGATGGCGGAGCGGGAACCAGCAATTGGCACGACGCGGACAACTGGGTCGGCGACGTTTTACCAGGCGTCGCCGACGATGTTGTGATTGACTTGCCGGACGCAGGAACCATCCAATCTTCAAGTAACGTTACCATCAATTCACTGAATAGCGAAACTGCATCGCTCAAACTTTTCGGCGGTACCTTTTCCATACGTGGGCAATCACACATTGCCCACGGCCTAAACCTGCGATCCGTCTTGAACACGCAAGGCGATCTAACCGTGGGCGGGAGTGTGATTCTCGGCCACGTGATTCCCAACGGGACAAGCACGCAACATCTTTTCGGGACGATCAGTGGTGCGGGAGATTTGATTGTTAATGGTCAGTTGGACTGGTGGATCGGAACGATGGATGGCAGCGGAAAGACCATCGTCAACGGTCAGTTAACGATCGCCGAGCGGAACCCTTTTCGGCAAGTGAGTCGGCTGCAGCGAGTCCTAGAGAATAGCGGTGAGGGTCTAATCACTAGCAATGATTTTGTTCTCGGACGGCAATCATCCAGCGGTGGAACGCTCAGGAATCTCCCCGGTGCGACGTTAACTCTGGAGGGAGGTGCGCTCATCAGCGCCGAAGGTAGCGAACCAAATTTGGTGGACAATCAGGGGACGATGATCCGAGTGGGATCCGGGACGAGCCGGATCGACGCGTCGCTGGACAACAGCGGCACAATCAGAGTGAGTGAAGGCACACTGCAGCTTAATGTAGTAGGTATCTTTCCCACTGCCTCCACGACCAACAGCGGCGCACTTGAGCTCGACAGTGGGCGATTGTTCGTGGCGGCACCAATCGCATTCGATGCCGGGACGACAGTCACAGGTCCCGGCCTGCTCGAAGTTCGCTCGACTTTGACAATCAACGAAGACGTAACAATTGAAAACTTGAAACTCGGTCACGTGGTTCCCAATGGGACAAGCACGCAGCACCTTTTTGGGACGATCAGTGGTGCGGGAGATTTGACTGTTAATGGTGAGTTGGACTGGTGGATCGGAACGATGGATGGCACCGGAACGACCATCGTCAACGGTCAGTTAACGATTGCCGAACGAAATTCTTTTCGGCAAGTGAGTCGGCTGCAGCGAGTCCTAGAGAATAACGGTCAGGGTCTAATCACTAGCAATGATTTTGTTCTCGGACGGCAATCATCCAGCGGTGGAACGCTCAGGAATCTCCCCGGTGCGAGGTTGACGCTGGAAGGAGGTGCACTCATCAGCGCCGAAGGTAGCGAACCAAATTTGGTAGACAATCAGGGGACGATGATCCGAGTGGGATCCGGGACGAGCCGGATCGACGCGTCGCTGGACAACAGCGGCACAATCAGAGTGAGTGAAGGCACACTGCAGCTTAATGTAGTAGGTATCTTTCCCACTGCCTCCACGACCAACAGCGGCGCACTTGAGCTCGACAGTGGGCGATTGTTCGTGGCGGCACCAATCGCATTCGATGCCGGGACGACTGTCATGGGTTCCGGATTGCTCGATCTTCGCTCGACTTTGACAGTCAACGAAGACGTCGCGATTGAAAACTTGAAACTCGGCCATGTTATTCCCAACGGCACAAGCACGCAGCATCTTTTCGGGACGATCAGTGGTGCGGGAGATTTGACTGTCAATGGTGAGTTGGACTGGTGGATCGGAACGATGGATGGCAGCGGAAAGACCATCGTCAACGGTCAGTTAACGATCGCCGAGCGGAACCCTTTTCGGCAAGTGAGTCGGCTGCAGCGTGTGCTAGAGAATAACGGTGAGGGTCTAATCACTAGCAATGATTTTGTTCTCGGACGGCAATCATCCAGCGGTGGAACGCTCAGGAATCTTCCCGGTGCGACGTTAACGATCGAGGGAGATGCGTTCATCGGTGCTGAAGGTAGCGAACCAAACTTGGTGGACAACCAGGGGACGGTGATCCGACTGGGATCCGGGACAAGTCGTATTGACGCTGATCTTCAGAATAACGGAATGGCAATTCTGGATGGAGGCTCATTGGCTCTATCCAATGTCACCAACGACAGCGGCGGCACAATCGGGGTCCTCGGCGGGACGCTGACAATCGACGGCAATCTGACGTTAGGAGATACGTCAGGTATCTCGACCCGACCGACCGGAACGATCGTGTTGAAGGGTTCTCTTGCCAGCGCCAGTCCGGCGGAGACTTTGTTCACGCCCGATGGTACACTCGTCTTTGAAAAGGCTTCGGGGTCGTTCAGCCCATATGCACTTGAGGCGATGGGGCGAGATCTCGGTCCGGTCGCTGACGGATTTGACAAGAATTTCTCCTTTGGCACCGTCGAAGTTCGATCCGAATCCCGCGTTGTTCGATTGCGGGACAACGAAGACAATGCGCCGGGGGCGAGTCCCGAAGCGGTCTACATTGACACGCTCTACGTCGATTCAAGCTCGACGCTTGATACCAACGGGGTTCCGCTCTACGTCCGCCAAGCTCTCATCGAAGGCACGGTGATCGGTGATTACACGGTGGTCGATGATAGCGGTCCGCTAATCTTCAACAGCAACAATCCGGGAACGATTTCGAAAGTCAACGAGGTCGATGAATGGACTTTTTACGGACGCGCCGGATCGGCCGTGACGTTGATCGCCGATCCCGGTTCGACAAGTTCCTACGGCGTCGTGCCACCGAATCTGGACGGCATGACTCTGACGCTGATTGCCCCCGATGGCAGCCAGGTCATCAGCGACGAGTCGGCGACGGTGGGACAACAACTCGTTCTGAACGGTGTTCCGCTCAATCCAGAAGGCGTCTATCGAGTGCAGGTCGAAGCCAACGGACTGGCTGCATCCGGCATCGGAAACTATTCGCTCGCCGCCTACGAAGCCACTGTCGACACCAGCACGCTGATCCTGAATCAACCCGAGACCGGATCGCTGGAATCACCCTACAGCGTCGATCGGTGGACGTTCACGGCTGAATCGAACGATCAAATTCGTTTCGACCTGCTGGCAAGCAATGTTCGCGGACTCAACTTTGAGCTCACCGGCCCCGAAGGTTGGGTCGGCTTCACCGGACAGACCGTCGACTCGCCGCTGATCAGCCTTCCAGCGACGGGAACCTATGTGCTGGAAGCAACGACCGGTGGAAAGGACGACGGCGTGTTTTCTTTTGAAGTCGAAAAGACCAATGCGACCGAGTTGGTTTTGGGACAAGCGACGGCGGGAACGCTACCAGGTGCGGGATCAGCGATGCTGTATCGGTTTAACGTGACCGATCCCGGACCGATCTCGATCGAGCTTTCTGACACCGCGCAAGACAATCGAAACGAGTTGTACGTCGGGTTTGGAAGTCCGCCGAATCGACGTCGCTTCAACTTTGCTGCCACCGAGGAGTCTTCAAGCCAGTCGCTGGACATCTCCTACGCCAATCCGGGGCAGTGGTACGTACTGGTGTATGGTCAATCGACCGCGACGGGAAGTCCGTTCACGATCACCGCGTCGAGCGAGGAGGCTCGCCTGGACAGCGTTGTCCCGCAATCCAGTCTGCAACTTCCTTCCGCGTTTCTGTCACTTGAAGGGCTCGGCTTTCTACCGGGGACAATGGTCGAACTGATCGATCCCGCGACCTTAGGCGTATTCGCTGCATCCGAGGTCACGATTTCGAATCCCAAGCGGATCACGGCAGAATTTGACTTGAGCAGTTTGTCCGCCAAGTCCTACGACGTTCAAATCACTCTGCCCGACCTTTCGACTCGAACGCTCTCACAGGCATTCGAAATCGTAGCCGAGACCGACGCTTCCTTCGAAGCGGACCTGATCGTGCCGCGTCGGGGCATTAACATAGCTGGCGGCGGGATCTTATACCTGGAATACGCCAACACCGGTGACGTTCCCATCCCTGCGCCGGTGTTGACCGTCGAACCTGCCAATCCAGACAATGCCTATCCGGCGTTGATGACGTTGGACAAGTCCGAGTACCAGTCGCGATTCTGGTCTTCGGTCGAAAGCGACTCGATTGGAACCTCTGTGCGGATCTATGCCCAAGGAGAATCGGCCGGTTTCCTTCAGCCGGGCGAGCAGGTGAGTGTCCCCATCTATTACCGCGCGGTGGGAGACGCAAATGGGCGAGATTCGACACTGACCGTCCGAGTCCGCGAAGCCGGTGATTCGGAGGCGGTCGACTGGCCGACGTACATTGCCGAGTCGAAACCGGAAACCGATTCCGAAGAGGCGTGGAACGCGGTCGCCGGCAATCTCGTCACGCTACTGGGCAACACCTGGGATGAATACATCAACACGCTGAGTGACAACGCGAGTTATCTCGATCGACTCGGGCGTGAAGTTTCGGACGTCGACGAACTGTTCGACTTCATCTACCAGCAAGCCAACGGGATCGGCGTCGTTCCCGTGTTGGCCTCGGCGACCGACGCATCGGTGCCCGTCCCTGGCATTGGCCTCTCGCACAGCCGGAGCTTTGGCAATACGATCACTCAGCGTTACAGCGTCGGGCCATTCGGACGCGGTTGGCAGGCACCGTCGCAAGCCGCGTTGGAAGTCGACGGCGATGGTATCGTCCGCGTCATTGAACCTGGCGGTTTCTTGCGGTCGTTTGAACCCGACCGGAGGTACTTCAATCGTTTCGTTTCGGGCCCTGAAGAAATCGGAACGTTGGTTCCAATTGGTGGTGACGTTTATCAACTGGTTGAAGCTAGTGGACTCGTGCGGCAGTTCGGTTCGGACGGTGCACTGCAATTCACGGAAGGCACAGACGGAAACCGCTTGTCGTTTGGCTACACCGATGGCAACTTGAGTGCGCTGACGCACAGCTCCGGCGAATCGATCACGATCGCCTACAACGCCGAAGGGCTGATCGATCGTGTCACCGATTCCAGCGGTTGGTCGACAAGTTACACCTACGACCCCGCGCACCAGCTCCTGCTCTCGGCGACCAATCCAGCGGGAACGACGATGTACGCGTACGTGACCGGACAAGGTCCACAGCGTCAGTTCGCCTTGGCTTCGATCGAAGATGCGACCGGTGTCACAACGTCGTTTGAATACGACGCATTGGGACGACTGGCTGCCTCATTCCTGGGAACTGACGAAGGTCGTGTCGAGTACGCTTACGGCAAGGCGGGACGCGTTGCGACGGTCGACGAAGCACACAACCGGCTGATCTATTCGTTCGACCAAGTTGGTGGGATATCCCGACTTGAGGATACGACCGGAAGTTATCTGCTGTTTGATTACGACATTGCGGGGAATTTGATCCGAACGACCGATACGTTTGGAGCGACGGAGGAATTCAGTTGGAACCGCTCGCGACAATTACTTTCGGTCAGTGATCAGTTGCGGGGAGAACTGCGTTTTGCCCCGGGCGGACCCAACAACCAACCGCTCTCGTTCACCGACAGTCGCGGCAACACGATCCGCTACCAATTGGATCCTGCCGGCAATCTGCTTGGCCGGATTTTCCCCGACGGCAGTATCGAGCGATTTGAATACGACGATGGTGGCAGCCTGATCGCGACCAACAATCGACGCAATCAACAGATCACCCGCACCGTCAACAGTCTTGGTCAACTGACACGAGAAGATTTCCCTGACGGGTCGGCGAACATCTACACGTACGATGTGCGCAATCGTCTGGAGTCGGTTGACAACCGCGGCGCAGTGACGACCTACAACTATGACAGCGCGGACCGCGTGACCCGAATCGATTATCCGAAGAGCCGCTGGCTCGCTTACGAGTACGATGCTGCCGGTCGCCGCACGCGTTTGGAAGACCACACCGGGCACGTCGTTCAGTACGACTATGACAACGTCGGGCGATTGTCACGATTACTCGATGCGTCCGATGAGTTGATTGTCACCTACGACTACGATGATGCCGGCCGATTGAGTCGCGAAACCCACGGCAACGGAACGACGACGACTTACGTCCACGACATTGCCGGTCGGATCGAAACGGTGCTGAACGAGAGGGCCGATGGCACAGACAATTCACGGTTCGACTACAGCTACGACACGCTCGGCCGTCGAGTCGGCATGGTGACGCTCGATGGCAGCTGGACGTACGAATACGACGCCAGCGGACAACTCATCCACGCTATCTTTGCTTCCACCAATGCGGAGATTCCTGACCAGGATTTGATCTACGAATACGATTCCGCCGGAAACCGAATCCGCACCGTTCGAAACGGCGAAGAAACCATCTATGAAACCAACAACCTGAATCAGATCGTTTCCGCGGGCGATACAACTTTCCGTTACGACGTCGATGGCAATCTGATTCAGGAGTCGGGGCCGGACGGGGTGAAGTCCTATACCTATAACATCGAAAATCGGCTGATCCGCGTCGCAGCATCGGACGGAATTTGGGAATACGAATACGACGCATTTGGAAATCGGATCGCTTCGATTGTGGACGGCGAGCGAACAGAATATCTGATCGATCCGGGTGGTGTCGGAAATGTGACCTCCGCTTTTGATCGTGAGGGACAGCGTGTGTCCTCTTATGTGTATGGCTATGGGCTTGAATCGCGAAACGATTTGAACGCCGTGTACTTCTTTGACTACGACGCTCTCGGGTCGACATCGGGCGTGTCTTCAACAGATGGCAATTACGTAAATCGGTACCTCTTTCTTCCATTCGGAGAATCGCTGTCAAGCATCGAATCGATTGAGAATGAATTTGAGTTTGTCGGCCGGGAGGGTGTGACAAACGAAAATAACAACTTGCATTTTATGAGAGACCGTTTTTACAACGCCCAGCGGGGCGATTTTCTTTCTATGGATCGTTTGCGTTTGACGAGTGGCGATGCAAACTTTTATCGGTACGCACTGAATTCGCCCCAAATGTTCTCTGATCCATTGGGGCTCAGTCCACGTGGACCAAACGCCACTGGCAGTGTCCCATGTACCCCAGAAAATGAACCTGTCGACATAACAGGTGTGTATTTATCTGGGGCAACTAGCAGTAGTCCTTGTTCACCGCAACCACCACCGCCACTCCCCCCTCCGTGCCACGACAACGACGAAGGTGGTGAAAACAACCCGGAGCGCGAGCCTGTTGACATTACAGGTACCTATCTTGCAGGAAACAATCCTGATTCATCGAAAGGACTGAGCCTCAACTCTTCCACAGGAAATTCTGCTCCTTGCAATAGTGGTGCGGTTGAGCCCCCGGATGCTCCCAGTTCCGGCGGTCGATCCGTGGACGAGGGGAGTGTCAGCCTTCGCCGTCCGACTGACCCCAACGAGAAAATATCTCTCACCGGATTCGGTGACTCCGGGTTTGTTACTGCCGACGATTTGATTCCCTATCGCGTCAAATTCGAAAACCTGGGACCCGGCAGTGAACCGACACCAGCGCGTCCGGCGACGGCTCCGGCTCAGCGCGTGGTGATCACGGACGAACTTTCCGAAGACCTCGACTGGTCAACCTTGCAGTTCACCCAGTATGGCTTTGGTGACTATTTGGTGATCCTCGACGATCCCAGCCAATACCATTTCGAAACGCTTGAGGTGGAAATCGACGGAGAATCCTTCCAGGTGGAAGTCGAACTGAGCTTGGATGCGGAAAATGGTGTCGTTCAAACCGTCTTTCAATCCATCGATCCCGAGTTCGGTTTGCCGCCGTTTGGATTGACAGGCATGCTTCCACCGGAAGACGGTAATGGCATCGGCCAGGGCTTCGTTGAGTTTGTCGTCCAAACGAATGCCGACCTGCCCACCGGTACCGAGATTCGCAACATCGCCGAGATCCGCTTCGATGGTGCGGAAATTATCGCCACCAACCAGGTCGATCCGTTGGATCCGTCCCAAGGAACGAGTCCCGATTTGGAGGCACTGGTGACCATCGATGCAGACGCACCGCAGAGCAACATCGCTCCGGCGGCGACGACGACGAGCGGCGGTGAAATCTTGTTGGTCTGGTCCGGCGAAGACGGCGCGCAGCAGTCCGGTGTGCGCGACTACACGATCTACGTCGCCGAGGGCGGCGGCGATCCGGTCGCTTGGATCGAGCGAACCAACGAGACCCAGGCAACGTTTCCGATCACGCTAGGTACCCGGTATTCCTTCTTCAGCGTTGCAACTGACAACGTTGGCAATGTCGAGCCCGAACCGGTACCGTTTGACTTAAACGTCGTCGGCGGTCCCGCCCCGACCGTCCGGCAAGTCATCGTCAACGGCGGCGACGCCCAACGCTCCACCGTTGACGAAGTGACCGTTGTGTTCGATCGCGTGGTCGAGATCGATGACAGCCAAACCGTCCCGTTCGAAGTCGTTAACGTCGATTCAGGCGATTCCGTCGGTCTCGCGTACACGATCAGCCAATCGGATGGAAAAACGATCGTCGATTTGACCTTCCTCCCCGGCCCCTCGGTGAATGCCGCGGGAGGCTTGATCGATGGTAACTACCAGCTGCGAGTGCTTTCGCGATACGTCGTCGGTGACGGCTTGATCATGGACGGCGATGCGGACGGGGCGAGTGGTGACGACTACGTCTTTGGCTCCCAGGCCGCCGATGCCTTCTTCCGCTTTTTCGGTGACACCGATGGTGATCGCGACGTCGATGGACAGGACTATGGAAGGTTCGGTTTGACATTCCTGAAACGATCCGGAGAGACAGGATTCAACGCCGAATTGGACTTCGATAGCGACGGCGACGTCGACGGCCAAGATTACGGAGTATTCGGGCTGAACTTTCTTCAAACCATCTAAATGGTTACAGCTTTGGGCAACGTCGCATTTGGTAGGCAGGCGACCAACAAGTGCCACCCATACTTTCTCGGCACGCGACCGCTTTTTTTGCCTACTTTTATCTTGCCCAGTTCACCTTGGTGAGATTGCCATGGCTCGGAAACCTCGCTTGGAAGTGGTGGATCCTGCTGAATTTGGTTCACATCGGAACGTTGTCCCACTATCGTTGACTTATTCCGCAGACCGCAGAGCTTCACCGAGTGGAGGCAACGGGCAATGCGCGATTCCGCAGCACCGCCGCGGGCCTGGGCATGGCAGCATGGTGATGCCGCCGGTGGTCGGGAGCGGGGCGGTCGTGGTTCTGAAGTGGACGCGATGGTGTAACCTTTTCACGAAAGTTCGCCGGCGCGTTTGATGCCGAAGACGGTGGGGCTTAGAATCAAGCCGACCGTGAAGCATCATCGCATCAGCAGAGACTATCAAATGCCAGCGAAACAAACTCTTTACGTGAAGTGTCTGGCAATGCTTGTTGCACTTGCCGCTCACTCGGTTCGGGCTCAGGATTCCGAAGAAACATCGCTCGGTCGACTGGTGCATGAGATCTGCGATGAGGAGGCCGATCGGTACACCGTCACGATGCCGGATGGTGTCGCACTGAGCCGAGTTCCCCGCTCACTATTGCGTTGGTCGAAGGCAACGCAAGGTTCCGCATTCGGCGACACCTACATCTGGACGCACCAAGGGTGCGCTGAAGCAATCGTTTCGATTTACGCAGTGACGTCGAAGAGAATTTTTGATGCAGAGTTTCAGTCGCTCAGCGACGAGACGTTCACGATGCATCGAGACGGCATCCCAAAATGGTCGCCCGCGAAGCCGGGTGTCGAATTTCGCCCGATCGCCGACATTCGGCCGCCGACGAACTCGGCGACTACGCGACTCGGTCAGATGAATCGGATCGCGCGTCAATTCCGCGCCGAGTTTTCTCCACACACTGCGCCTGACGAAATTTCTCGTCTGCGGCTGCTGTCCAAACCGTTGTATCGATACGAGAGCACGAATGAGAAGATCCTCGACGGAGCCGTTTACGGATTTGTCGACTCGACGGATCCGGAACTGCTACTGGTCATCGAAGCTCGACGCACCGATGCAGGATCCACGTGGGTTTATTCGCCGGCGCGGTCGCGTCATGACCAGCTCCGCTTGTACTATAGAGACGAGCTTGTCTGGGACGTGCCTCGCCTGGCACCGCCCTGGGGTAACATTCGCAATCCGGACCGGCCCTATTTCAATCTGCAATTGGCGAGGCTGTTGCCACCCGACCAGTGGCAGCGGATCCAAGAAGCCATCGATCGTTGAACATGTCGCAGGGACGGCAGACAATCTAGCGGCAGAAGCCACAGGCTGTGGTCAGGGTTGGCTTTGTGCGCCAGAAAGCCCACTGCAGCCGGCAGGCTGATTCTTCAGGCCCTCTCCTCTCCAGGGTCGATCCGCCCAGTCGCCGGTGTTGTCTGCTGTGCCGCCGATGGCAAATCAATCGATTTTCGTCTGGCGTTCGCCGGATGGGTCGGGTGAATGGAACGCGATCGACTTGCCTGTCACTCTCCGCGACCCCAGCTTTTGGGTGGCCCTTTTTGCCAGTTATGAACTGTCTGGGCAACCTGCTCGCTTCGATCAATCCGATCTAACGGACGACACCCACCGATGGCTTGGCGTACCCGCGGATCCCTGGCTTCCTTGCATCCGCGGGTACGCTTTGCCATCCGTGGGCTGCCTTCGCTACCGCTTCAAAACGAAGGTTCATGATCCCGATGCGCCAATGTCGCATTCATCAGCTCCATTGACGCAAAACGTTCTTTACGAACAGGACCGTGTCGGTAAGTTGAATCAGGTCCCCGATTGTCGGAATCCTGGGCCGCGGCGGAACGCTGCACCGAAATGCATTGCCCAGCTGGGCATCCGACGAGTTCATCCTTGGAACCTGAAGCGAATGCCCGATCGAAACAAACAGCCACGATTCCCTTCATCGCTCGCTCGACTGCGTTCCGCGCGACACGGGCTTTTTGTCTTGGTCGCCGTGGTCTTCGCCACCAGCCGCACCACCACGCAGCATCTTTCGGCGCAGCGCCCCGCAGCCCAGCCGACAGCGACTCAGCAGCCCACCGAATCGCCGGACGCGAACGCCTCGCGGATCGCGTGGTGGCGTGAAGCGAAATTCGGCATGTTCGTGCACTGGGGCGTCTACTCGGTCGTCGGCGGTCAATACAAAGGCCAGGAATTGCCCAACAGCGCCGAATGGATGATGGCACGCGGCAAAATCCCGATCGCCGAATACGAACAATACGCCAAGCAATTCAACCCGACGGCATTTGACGCCGACAAGTTCGTCGGACTGGCCAAGCGCGCCGGCATGAAGTACTTGGTCATCACGGCCAAGCACCACGACGGCTTTGCGATGTTCGACTCCAAAGCGACCGCTTACAACGTGGTCGACTTCAGCCCCTTTGGCCGCGACATCATGAGCGAGCTGGCCGAGGCCTGCCAAAAGCAAGGCATCAAGTTTGGGTTCTATTATTCCCAGGCTCAAGATTGGCATCATCCGGGTGGATTCGGCAACGGTTGGGACAAAACCATCAAGCGAGTCAGCAGTGACCAATACGTGAGTGAAAAGGCGGTGCCGGAGGTGCGGCAGTTGCTGACCGAATACGGCCCGATCGGGATCTTCTGGTGGGACACCCCGCGGGCGATGAGCGAAGCAGCGTTCAATAGCTTGCATTCGCTGACCAAACTTCAACCCGATGTCCTGACCAACGACCGACTGGGAGAAAACTTTCCGGGTGACTACAAGACGTTTGAGCGGAATATTCCCAGGCAAGCACCGCACGGCAAAGACTGGGAGGTCTGCATGCCGATCAGCGGCAGCTGGGGATACAAGAAGTCCGACACGGATTTCAAATCCACCCGCACGCTGATTCGGAATCTGGCCGACATCGCCAGCAAGGGCGGAAACTATCTGCTCAACGTGAGCCCGACGGGAACGGGCACACTGTTGCCCCAGGCGGTCGAACGGCTGGAGCAAATCGGACAATGGATGCAAACCAACGGAGAATCGATTTACGGCACGACAGCCAGCCTGATCGGCAAGCCGGATTGGGGACGCTGCACGGCCAAGGCGACCGGTGACAGCACGGCGCTGTACTTGCACGTGTTCGACTGGCCGCAAGACGGCAAGTTGGTCATCCGTGGGCTGGAAAACGACGTCCAATCGGCCAGTCTTCTCGACGGCGGTCAAATTCTTTCCACCCAGACGGTCGACGACGGCGTTCTGGTCAGCGTGCCTGCAGATCCGCCGGACGCCGACGACAGCGTGATCAAACTGGTCGTCAGCGGAACGCCGGAAGTCCGATCGCTGTTGCCCACACCTGGAAAAGACGGTGTGCTCGAACTTTTTGCCGACCAAGCCTTCATTCACAACAACGAAGGCAGTCGCGATGCCGGCCTTCGCGAACACGACGGAATCCCGCACGTCGGATACTGGTTGGACGACCAGGCCTGGGTCGAATGGGAGATCGAAATTCGCGAACCCGGCGTCTACCAGGTTTCCGCCGTGATGTCCGTTCAAGAATCTCAAACCGAATTCCGGGTGTCGGTCAACGATTCACAGCTCTCCGCGTCCGTCCCCTCCACCGGCAGCTATGGCCGCTACGTCCGACGAGATCTGGGCACGATCCGGGTCAGCCAGGCCGGGCGGAAGAGTGTCCGCGTCATCCCCGCTCCCGGCTCGTGGCAGCCCATGAATCTGAGGCAATTGACGCTCAAACGCGAGGGCAAAACAGACGCCGATTGATCACCACCCGACGACCATCACCGGTCGAGCTTTGGCAGCCGTTGCTGTATCATTCGACTCGCCAAAAGCTTGCTTTACCACCATCGCCATCTTCGGATTAGCGGTCCACCTGTTCTCCGTCAGAAGGGAATCGTCCAAAAACCTCCATCATGAATACACCTTCACCCTCTCCCAGCGTTTGGAACGGCAACCTGCCCAAGATCGGCATCCGACCCACGATCGATGGACGACTCGGCGGCGTCCGTGAATCGCTCGAGGACCAGACGATGAATCTGGCGAAACGAGTGGCCGAATTGATCAGCAGCAATGTTCGCTATCCCAACGGCGAACCGGCCGAGTGCGTGATTGCCGAGACGTGCATCGGCGGCGTCGCGGAGGCCAGCCGCTGCGAAGACCTGTTTCGTCGCGAGAACGTGGGGCTGTCGTTGACCGTCACCCCGTGCTGGTGTTACGGATCGGAAACGATGGACATGGACCCGCTACGCCCCAAAGCGGTGTTCGGTTTCAATGGTACCGAACGCCCGGGCGCCGTTTATCTGGCGGCGGTCCTGGCCGGACACTCGCAAAAAGGCTTCCCCGCATTCGGCATCTATGGACGCGACGTCCAGAACGCGGGAGACGCGGCGATGCCCGCCGATGTGCAAACGAAGATCCTGGATTTCGCCCGCTGCGGTCTGGCAGCGGCGTTGATGCGAGGCAAGTCCTACCTGTCGATGGGCGGAACGTCGATGGGCATCGCCGGTTCGATGGTCGACTACTCGTTCTGGGAAAAATGGTTGGGCATGCGTGTCGAAGACATCGACATGAGCGAGTTCATTGGACGGATGAACAAGGGCCAATTCGATCAGGCCGAATACGAAACGGCACTCGGCTGGGTAAAAGAGAACTGTCCCGAAGGCGACGATTACAACAGCGATGCCACCAAACGTTCCCGCGAACAACTCGACGGCGAGTGGTCGGATGGTGTGAAGATGGCGTTGATCGCCCGCGACTTGATGGTCGGCAACCCGAAACTGGCCGAGATGGGACTGAACGAACAAGCTCACGGGCACGGCGCGATCGCATCCGGATTCCAAGGCCAGCGTCAATGGACGGATCATTTTCCCAACGGGGACTTCATGGAAGCGATCCTCAATACCTCGTTCGACTGGAACGGCAAACGCGCCCCGTACATCGTCGCCACCGAAAACGATGCCATGAATGCGGCGACCATGTTGTTCGGTCATCTGCTGACTAATTCGGCTCAGGTGTTCGCCGACCTGCGGACGTACTGGAGCCCGGACGCGGTCGCGTCAGTCTGTGACGGTTATCGGCTTGATGGGATGGCCGGCGACGGTCTGCTGCACCTGATCAACTCCGGGCCGGCGGCGTTGGATGGGACGGGCCAACAATCCGCCGCCGATGGCACGCCGACGATGAAGCCGTTCTGGGAAATCTCCGACGACGAAGTCGAAAAGTGCCTGAAGGCGACGACGTGGCATCCGTCGATCACCGAGTACTTCCCCGGCGGCGGCATGAGCACCCGCTTTAAAACACGCGGCGGCATGCCGGCGACGATGACGCGAATCAATCTGGTCGATGGGCTCGGCCCTGCCCTGCAGATCGCCGAGGGACACACGATCGAACTGCCCGACGACGTCCACGACACGTTGGATCAGCGCACCAATCCGACTTGGCCGACGACGTGGTTCGCGCCGATGCTGACCGGTCGCGGCGCGTTCACCTCGACCTACGAAGTCATGAACCACTGGGGCGCCAACCACTGTGTGATGACCGCCGGACACGTCGGCCACCTGTTCATGACCTTGGCGTCGATCCTTCGAATTCCGGTCTACATGCACAACGTCGATCGGGCGCGTGTTTTCCGGCCGAGTGCTTGGAATGCTTTCGGGACCGACGACCTGGAGGGCGCCGACTTTCGGGCCTGCGAAAACTTCGGACCGCTGTACGGACGTAGATAGCCTCTGCGGATTGTTTTCCGTGCGTTGCGAACGAGCTGAAAACCGCTCTCCCGCATCGAAGCGTCGTCGACGGCGAATCAGTTGACAGGACATCGTTGCCGTCACCCGGCGGCCGCCCACCACGCTGCGGCGAGCGTGGCTACGATCTACTTTTACCACCCCATGCTGGGCAACAGACGTGATGAATCAACAACAGACCCTCGAATCCATGCTTGAACTGTCTCACTTCCTGGGTGAGGAACATCGGCAGCTGGCGATCCTGGGCGAAGGCAACACGTCGGCGAAGATCGACGCGGAGACCTTTTTTGTCAAAGCCAGTGGCAGTTGTCTGGGAACACTCGGCGTCGACGATGCGGTCGCCTGCCGGTTTGATGCGCTGCTGCCGATGCTGGACGAAGACGCGATCGGTGACCAGGAGATCGAGGATCGGCTGCTCGGCTGTCGCGTGGATTCGACCGCGAAGAAACCGTCCGTCGAAACACTCTTTCACGCCTACCTGTTGTCGCTGCCGGGGATCGAATTCGTCGGCCACACGCACAGCATCGCGGTCAACCGAATCCTCTGCTCGCCGCTGGCCGAGCAATTCGCGACCCAGCGTTTGTTTCCCGACGAAGTCGTTTGTTGCGGGGCACAGTCCGTCTCCATCCCGTACGTCGACCCCGGACTGAAACTGTCACAGGTGATCCGTCAAAAGACGCAAGCGTTCCTGGATGAATTTGGGGTCCCGCCACGCGTGATTCTGTTGCACAACCATGGCCTGATCACGATCGGCAAAACGCCCGGTGCCGTGAAAGCCGCGATGTTGATGGCTCACAAGGCGGCAGAGATTTTTGCCGGTGCCGCGGCACTCGGCGGACCGGTCTTCATGGACGAAACTGAGGTGAATCGGATTGCCAATCGCATCGACGAACATTACCGCCAACAAGCGTTGAAGCTATGACCGCAAATCCTAAAACGTTCGTTAACTGAGGACATCACCGTGAATCGACATCGAAGACGATCAGTCATTCTGATCACCACTCTTGTCTTGACCACCCTTGTCTCGATCCCGACGGTCTCGCGTGCCCAGGAATCGATGGACAAGCTTTGGGGAGATCGCGTCGTCAAACTGCGGGCCGAAAATGCCGAGCGTGGTCAGTTGTTTGACGAAGGCAATTACGCGATGTTCATCCACTGGGGGCTTTACTCCCAACTCGGAAACAAAGTCGATGGCAATACGTACTACGGGATCGGCGAATGGATCATGAATCCACGCATGGCGGGAATCCCTGTGGAGAAATACAAACAGCTCGCCGGAACCTTTAATCCGGTCAAGTTCGACGCCGGGGAAATTGCCAGGATCGCCAAGGATGCAGGCATGAAATACATCGTGATCACGGCGAAACACCACGACGGCTTCGCGATGTATCACTCCAAAGCCAATGACTTCAACATCGTCGATGCGACACCCTTCAACAAGGATCCGATGAAAGAACTCGCTGCCGCGTGCCGTGAAGCCGGACTCGGTTTCGGTTTTTATTACTCGCACAATCAAGACTGGACCTTCCCCGGCGGCGGTGGTGGACCAAAGAAAGACAAGGACGGGAACCCGGCAACCTTCGACGACTACTTCACCAAGAAGTGTTTGCCGCAAGTACAAGAGATCACGACCGAATATGGTCCCATCGAAATCGTCTGGTTCGACACCCCCGGTAAAATGCCCAAACACTATGTCGAGCAACTCGTCGAGGTCGTTCACAAGAATCAACCGCGGGCGATGGTTTCCGGTCGTGCCGGGCACGGACTGGGTGACTACCAAACGCTCGGCGACATGGAAGTCCCCCGCGAGAACATCGAAGGACTTTGGGAAAGTGTCGACACGACCAATGATTCCTGGGCCTATGCCTGGTACGACGAGTACTGGAAGACGCCGAAAGAGATCTTAAAGCGTTTGATCGCATGCGTCGGCCGCGGCGGGACCTACATGCTGAACATCGGCCCGCGCGGCGACGGCACCGTCCCCGAGCGGGCTATCAGGACACTCGAGCTATCCGGCGAGTGGATTCGCCGATACCCACAAGTCGTCTACGGCACAGAAGCCTCACCCTGGCAGCACGCCTTGCCATGGGGCGACGTGACTCGCAAGGGCAACACGCTGTTTGTGTGTGTTTTCCAGTGGCCGACCTCAGGCAAACTTTACCTGCCGAACTTGAAAACGGGAATCGAGTCGGCGGATTTGCTGGTCGGCAAAGAGAAGCGTTCGATCGCGCATGGTCGACAAGGCGACTGGCGGTTCTTGGAAATTCCACCGAGAGCACCGGAAAAACTGGTTTCGGTGATCGAATTAAAACTGGAATCAGAAGCCAAAGTCGATCCGATTTGGTCACTCGATCCGAACACCGAAACGGAGATCTTGGCAGAATTTGCCGAAGTGACCGGTATTGAAAAATCGGCAAAGCGATGGATGGAAAAGTTCGGCGAGTGGAAGGGGATCGTTCACGCACACGGTTTCGGCTCCGGCGGAAAAGCGACCTGGGACGTCGATGTCCTGCAACCGGGCGACTACATCGTGGACCTGACCTATTCCGGTGAAGGCCGGTTGGTCTGGAGTGTGAACGTCGAAGGTGGCGAGCAGATTCAGAACCAGCAAAACGCATCGCACAACTACCAATCGTTCCCGATCGGCTGGCTGAACTTCCCCCGAGCCGGTCGTTACAAGGTTTCCGTTCAGTGTCTGGACGGCAACGTCGACTCCGCTAGCCTCAAAGCCATCCACTTCACGCCGGTGGGGCAGTAGGGGTCCGTCGAGCGATAAAGGTCACGCCGCGACTCGTTCCCAGGCTCCGCCCTACGCCGTGAACGATTTATTTCCTGTGCTTGACGTGGTTGTAGCGGCAGGGCGCAAGCCCTCCGGTGCCGCTTCTTTGCCAACACACCGGAGGGCTCGCGCCCTACCGCTAAAAAGCCAACACAGCGGAGGGCTCGCGCCCTACCGCTAAAAAGTCGTTCACGGCGTGGGGCTCCGCTTGGGAACTCAATTCAGGCCGGCTCCGCCGGCGGACCACGGAGGCAGAGCCTGGGCTGCGAAAATCCCCGCTATTTCATCCGTTGTGCCGGATAAGACATTGGTTGTTCTTGTTCCGTGGTGGATCAAGAATCACTCGGCTCGGTTCGCCAAAGGCGATCAACAACATAGCCTGGGGTGAGACCGGATGAGCCCCAGCGAATCCGGGCGTAACCCCAGGTCCACGATCCACCGAAAACCCTCCCCCTTTCGATCGGCCGGCGGCTCTGCCGCCGGCCGATCGAAAGGGGGAGAGAGCGGGTTTGGCTTTCTTTCCCTGGGGTGGCGGTCACTCCGCTGCGCTCGTTCCCTGACCCCAGGCTATGTTGTGAATGCCCTTGGGGCAATTGCAGCGACCGGGAATCGCCTGAAGGCTAAAACACCAACGTCTATGCCCGTATCGTTCGTGTCGGACACTCTTTACGACAGGATTTCATCGACAACGCGTGCCGGTCGGCCTGCGGTCAGCAGTTCCTGGCGTCCGTTGTGGTGAAAGACCAACTCGTTCCAGTCCAATCCGAATTGGTGCAACAGCGTCGCCTGGTAGTCGTTGGGCGTCACCTTGTTTTCGACCGCGCGATGGCCGAATTCATCGGTCGCACCGAACGTCATCCCCGGTTTGATGCCTCCTCCGGCGAGCCACATGCTGAATCCCTGGCCGTTGTGGTCGCGCCCATGCTTTTCCGGCGCCCCCTGGTTTTGCGTCACCGGCAACCGACCAATTTCACCGCCCCAGTGAACCATCACTTCATCCAGCATGCCGCGTTGTTTCAGGTCCTTGACCAACGCTGCGGACGGCTTGTCCGTCTTGCGACAGATCGATGGCAACGCCGTGCCGAGGTTGCTGTGGTTGTCCCAGGGCTGGCCGTTGAGAAACAACTGCACAAAACGCACGCCCCGCTCGACCAGACGACGCGCGATCAGACAACGCGTTCCGTACTCGCGCGTTGCGTCGTCGTTGATGCCGTACAACTCGTGGGTTGCCTTGG
This sequence comes from Stieleria sedimenti, assembly GCF_025060895.1. GTDB lineage: Bacteria > Planctomycetota > Planctomycetia > Pirellulales > Pirellulaceae > Stieleria > Stieleria sedimenti. The sequence continues at coordinate 73,941 of NZ_JANZKV010000062.1, forward strand.
TTTCCTTGGAAATGTCGAGAGCTTCACGGGCGGCCGTTTGCATCCGCGCGGCCAATTCATAGCTGGCGATGCGGGCCTCTAAATCACTGGCACCGGGGAACCGCTCCGCATGGTTTCGGTTAAGCGTTTGCAAGAAATCCAGGTTCTGACGCTGCGGCAATCCTTGCAGATGCGAGGGCGCATCAAGATTTAAAATCCGTGGCTCCTTGGGACGCAGGACGGTGCCTTGATAAAGTGCCGGCATGAACCCGCTGGACCAGTTGTTGGTGCCGTCAACGGGATGTCCGCCCGGGTCGGTCAACACCATGTAGGCGGGCAACTCTTGTGTCTCGCTGCCCAAGCCATACAACAACCACGACGCCAAGTGGGCTCGACCGGTCACACCGGGGATGCCACCGTGAAAGTAGCGGATCGACACTTCGTGGCCGTTCGCGCCGGTGTGCATGCTGCGGATCAAGCAGATGTCGTCGACGATCTCTGCCGTCTCGGGCAACAACTCGGATAGTTCGGTCCCGCATTGGCCATGCTTGGCGAACTTCCACCGCGTCCCCATCAGCTTCTTGCTGGCTTCGTTGACGAAACTGTAGCCGACTTCGCCTTGGTATTCGGTGCCGTCGTATTTGGTCAGCTCCGGCTTGGGATCGGTCAAGTCCATGTGTGACGGCCCGCCGTGCTGGAACAGCGAGATCATCGCCTTGGCCTTGGGCGGATGATGCGTCGGTTTCAGCCCCAAGTCAAACGTGGGCGGCTGCATGGGGACGTTTTTCGGTTTCGCAGCCAATTGTTCTTGTTGCAACAGCCAAGCCAGCGCGACCGAACCGATCCCCAATGCCTGGCGGTTTAGAAAACAGCGGCGGGTGAGCGTTTCATTCCACATACAAGAACTCATTGGAACTGAGGAGCGACTGACACAGATTGGTCATCGCTTGAGAGACACTTGTCCTGCCCGGCGGGATGGCCTCGGGCATCGCACCCATCATCCGAATTTGGTCGGCGATGAATTTGACGGCCAGCGCCAGTTCGTCGCCGCGGGGCTGGCGGTTGTAGGCGAGTTCCCAGGCACGAACGATCTGGCCGGGTACCGCATCGGTCGACTCGGCGGGGCCGGCGAATTGATCTTGCGAGCGAAACGCTTCATCCGCCCCAGATGGTTCCGTCAAACGGATCATCACCGGCCAGGTGAACGAGTCGGAAGTGTGGTTGGTTCGGCAGTCGGTGATGAAGTCGATCGTGTCGCCGGTTCGCAATTCAATGCGGTCGACCGTCGTCTCCACCGTGCCGTGCTGTGCGACCCAGTCCCCGATCAAACCTGATCGACTCGACACGATACGCCCCCGCACGCCATCGCCGTTTGTCGACGGATGATGCAAGGCTCCGCTGATCGCGATCACACCGTCACGCGGCGCCACCCAGCGACGAACGACCGATCGATCGACATCATGGGGATGTCCGCCGCCGGCGCTGAGGTGTGCCCAGCCGAGCTGGGTATCCGGCAGCGTTTCGCCACCACTCCAATGCGTTCCCGTCCAGTGCGGAAACGGCGTGAATTTGGTGCGTTCGCTGTCTTCGTCGAACCCGCCATGACCGTATTGCCACTGTGATTGCTTGGGAGCCGGCACTTGGGGAAGTGACGCCAACCGCTGCTCCGGCAACGCAACCGCTTCTTGCGCCGCACGGTCAGCCAGTTTGGCGGATTGATCGAGAATGAATTCCCCGTTGAGCAACATCAACGACTGGGTCGCCACTGTCGAACTGACTCGGTTTTCACAATTGGTTTCCATGACCGGCGCATCAAAGGTCTGCAACAGCGCGACGGGGCGGCTGCGGCGAGCCTGGACGTACAAACTGCGTCGCGATTGCGGCCCGTCGACGACGACCTGTCCGGTTTCGTCTTCTTTGATGTTGACCGGCGGACCGAACAATCGGCGATCGAGCGATCCCGACGCCACCAGCATCCGGTCGCGAATCGTTTCGGCTTCCAATCGGCGCAGGGTCCGCGCGTAGGGGTTCGCCGAAGTGGGGACAACGCTCTGCCGCCAAAGTGCCGAAGAGAGGATCAGGCGATGCAGCCGTTTGAGACTCCAGCCCTGTTCCACGAACTCGGCCGCCAACCAATCGAGCAGCCGGGGATCCGAAGGCATCGCACCAAGCTTGCCAAATTCACCGGGCGTGGCGACCAGCCCCTTGCCGAAGTGATGCATCCAAACGCGATTGACGATCACGCGAGAGAGCAACGGATTGTCGCGATCGGTCAACCAGTGTGCGAAGGCAAGTCGACGTCCCGTTGACGCGAACTCGGGGTCGTTGACCGGAAACTCGACCTGCCGGCCTTCCGGTGAAGCGACTTCCGGTGCAGCCGGCATGACGGTTTGCTTCGGTTGGCCGGGATCACCGCGGTGAAACAGTTTGGTTTCCGGGACGTGCCCCGCCGGTTCGACCAACGCCCGCAAAAATTCTTCGGTCGGCTTCTCGGCCCGCACTTCGGCGATCCGTTTGCTGATCTCGGCCAGTTTGGGTTTCGAATCAGGAATGTATTGGTACAGATTGCCGGGGGTAATATTGACGCTGGGGTTGGCCGCCAACAGTTTCTTCTGCTCGTCGTTTCGTTCCTTGGCAGGCGTTTGGTACGCCTGGCGGAGCGAAGTCCGCAGCGGTTCCTCGTAGTTGAGCAGTTCCTTGTCGAGTGCCTGCTTCATGTATTCGGCCTGCCGCTGGCTTCTCTCCTGCTCGATCTTCTTTGCTTCGATTTCCACCTCCGCGGAACGTTCGCGGTCGGCGGCGGTGTACAGCGAAACCAGACGTGCCCCCGGTGTCTTCCAGTCCTTCCAATCCAGCGCCGGTTCGAAAACCGCGCGGAGCGCGTAGTAATCGGTTTGCAGGATCGGATCGTAGCGATGGTCGTGACACTGGGCACAGTGAAAGCTCAACCCCATCAGCGACGTCCCGACAATCTTGATCGTGTCGATCATGACCTGATTGCGTGCTTCGTCATGATTGGCTCCGTTGCCGGTTCCATCGGCGGCCATCCGCAGAAAGCCGGTCGCGGTCAGCAATTCAATTTGTTCGGCCGTCAGATCGCCGTTGCGGGGACCGGCGAGTTCGTCGCCGGCGAGCTGTTGGATGATGAATTGATCGAACGGTTTGTCTGCATTGAGTGCACGAATGACCCAGTCGCGATACTTCCAGGCCCAAGCACGCTCGGGGTCGGCCACGGTATAGCCTTCGGAGTCGGCGTAGCCGGCGACATCCAGCCAATGTCGTCCCCAGCGTTCGCCATAGTGCGGCGAATCGAGCAGTTCGGTCAGCAGGTGGTCGTACCAGTCTTCCCGTGAATCGTTGCGCCAACGTTGTACCTCCTCGGCCGATGGCGGCAGACCGACCAGGTCAAAATAGACGCGGATGACCAACGTCGTGCGATCCGCCTCGGGTTCCAGCGGTACCGGTTGCCCCTCGCCGTCTCGTAACACGATGGAATCGATCGGGTTTCGGACGCGGGGATGGTCCGCCAGCGGCGGGGCCTCGTCGGTCGCGATCGGCTGAAACGCCCAGTACGCCCGTTCTTCGGGGGTGATCCCCAAGCCGGGGCCGATCGAATCGGGTTCCTTCCGTGCGGTGGGAGCGCCCGCCGCGATCCATTGCTTCAAAATCGCGGTCTCCTCGTCGGGGACGTTGTGATCTCCCGGAGGCATTTCACCGTCGATGACGCGTTGCAGCAGCAAGCTTTCCTCAGGATCGCCGGGCACGATCGACGCACCGCTGTCACCGCCCGCTTTCATCAACCGAACAAGCCGCAGGTCCAAGCCGCCTTCCAATTCCGCCGTCGCCCCGTGGCAATCAAAACAATGGGCGCGAAAGATCGGCCGGATGTGCTGCTCGTAAGTCAGCTTTTGCGTCGATGTTTCTTCCGCCGACGACGACCGAACACCGGTCAACGAAGTGTGCATGCAAATCAGCAGCACGATCAAAAACGATGTGCGGGTCATCGTCAAAATCTCGAGAGCGCGAGTGGGGTGGGATCGGAACGCTCGGCCGAACGAGTCGGCACGGCTTGAGTGCTTCGATTGAACCGTTAGCATACTCGAAAACCATGGCCGCCGTCACTGCAGCCTCCACCCCCGCCTCGCCCCTTCCGGTTGCCAGGCCTCCCCTGAAGAGCGACGGTGGCCGGTCCCAGAGTAACGGGTGTCGGCTCCGCAATGCCGTCGGCTCGGGGGGAGCAGCAAGACTCTAAACGGGGCAGTCCATTTACCGAATCTTTATCCACCCGGAGGGTTTCCGGCGAAACCAAAACCGGACCGGATCGGTTAAACACTGGATCCAGGTGCCAACTGTAACGACGAGTGATGGGGTTCGATTTGTGAAACAATGGTCTTTTTTCGGCCTTGCCATCTCCTTGCTCCTGCTCGTCATCGGAGCCGCCAATGGATTGATCTTTCGGTCTCAGCAGGCGAGCGTTCCAGCTCATGCAACGGAATCGGAGATCACCCATGCCAATGCGTCTGTCGATGCGCATGTCGATGCGTTGCAACTCAGCCTGACGGCAGCGGACGCATTCGCAACACGATCGTTGGACGAAACGATGGCATCACAAGAAGCCGTGTTAACCGATCTTGCGAGAGCGTACGGTGACGAATCCAATCCGACCTTTGCCCATTCATTTCTCTCGGCGTCGGACGTGACTTATTCGCAGTACGTTCAGAATCAGCACTATGGAAAAAGCGATCAGGCGGCAAAAGTCTTCTTTCGGCTCGGACAAGCGAGATTCCTGCAAGGAGATGGATTGTCGGCGATCGACTCGTTGAATCAATCGATCGCATCGCCATCCACCTCGCGTGATCCAAAACTTCGATCCCGCGTTCAGAATATGCGTGGTTGCGTTTTCGCGACTCTGGGGGACTGGGATTCGGCAATCGTCGACTTCCAAGAAAGTTTTACGTCGCTGGTGGGACAACCAAATTGTCGTCAACTTGCCGCGGTCGCATTGCGCAACCTTTGCTTTGCGACACAAGCTCAAGGTCTCGATGGCAAAGACTATTTGCAGAAAGCGATCGAGTTTCTGTCACCCTGGTCAGAAGCAACGTCGTTGACCATCGAACACGAAATGCTGGTCGACTTTCGTGCAGAACTCTATCTGTTGCTGCAGATGAACGGCGACCGAGATCAGGGGAAACGCGTTCTCAGCCAAGCTCGCGATGACCTCAACTCCTTGCTCGTCAAGTCTCAGAACTTGGCCAAACGCGAGGCCCATCGCTATCGATATGAAGACGCCCTGCGACGGATCGAGGCTTGCACGGGGGCGATCTCGAAGGCCGGCCAGGGAGACGCCGGTCCCGGTGTTGCCGATCATCAACCGATGCTGCAGTGGCGTCCGCTCGTCGATCTCAGGAGCGAGCTAGTCGCCTCCGACAGCTTGTTTCGCGGAACGATGGTCGCGGAATTCGAACCACAAGCGAGCTTTGCCATCGCGTGGTGTTCGTTTGATTGGACCGAAAAACTGGTCACGAACATCGCCAAACATCTTTGCGCCCGCGCCAATCTGATCGTCATTGCCGACAACGCGAATTCGCAAACGCGAGCCAAACGGGCACTCACCGCTGCCGGTATCGATCTCAGTCGTGTGGATTTTCGGGTGTTGGAAACCGAAGTGCCCTGGTTTCGCGATAGCGGGCCGATCGTCTCGACCGCACCCGGCGGCCAATCGATCTGGTTTGACTCGCTACTCAGCCGACGGAATACCGATTTCCGACCGATCTGTGATTCGTTGCCCGAACGAATCATCGATGACGGAACCACACTGTTCAGCCGCACGCCGTTGCGAGTCGAAGGCGGCATGATCCTCTCCAACGGACAAGGCTTGACAATCACTTCCGAAGCGATGCTGCGCAAGAACCAGGACTACGGTTTTTCATCTGATGCGATCACACGTGAATTGCAGCGCATTTGCGGGGCGAAAAAGCTGGTCGTCGTCAAATCGCTGGAAGACGAACCCACCTCCCACGTGGATATGTTTCTAACGTTCGTCGACCCCGTCACGGTGGTCGTCGGCCAGTACGCTGATCCTGACGATCCCAACACGGCGATTCTCGATGAGGTCGCCCGGCAACTTTCGAAGATGGATCACGAAGGGCAACGACTGCGTGTGCATCGTGTCCCAATGCCGAAACGAGGCGACAACCATTTCAGAACCTACACCAACGTCGTGTTCGCAAATGGGGTCTTATTGGTACCGTCCTACGCCGGCCACGAAAGCCTCGAATCAGAGGTCCGCGGCATTTACCATAAGCTCCTGCCGAACTGGGAAATCGTGTTCATCGACTGTTCACGTATTATCGAACTCGACGGCGCCCTCCATTGCCTGACCGCCAACCTCGGATCCTAAAAAGGTGGCGCGGGACTGAGTGTTGGTGTGCAGGCTTTAGCCGCCCCCTGTCGCTGCTACGCAGCGACCAGGAATCGCCTCAAGGCTAACAACCAACGGTCAGGGTAGCAGCTCAAAAGATTGCGTCCCGAACGGCTTTCCGTTGATCTGCAGCGTGACGTGATGTGTTCCCGGATAGAGTGTGTAGGTGGTCGCGTTGGCCCGCAAGACATGCCGCTTTCGCATCGAGAGGGATGAACCCGATTTCAGTGCCAATTGCTTGAGCTTGTGGACTTTGGGCGAGTGCTTTCCGTTGGCCTTCACGAAATCGATCACGTAGTCCACCATCAGCGATTCATCACGCCGCGCCGCAACTTCGAAGGATATGTCGATCGCTTCGCCCGGTCGAATCTTCGATCGCTTGAGCTTGTAACCGCTGACTTCGATCTGTGGATCGGGCCGAAACCCCAAGAAGGCGAGTGCCTCAGCGGAACCTTGTTTGACCAGCGTGCGGAGTGCATGCCTGCTGATCCAGCGTAGCTCTTTCTCGTCCTGCTTGGCTGCTTGTTTCCAGCGCTGAAGCATTTCCAAGACCAAGTCCGGATGGGACTTGGTCAAGTCGTTCAAATGATTGGCAACCGAGCGTGTGACGTAACGTGTCGGATCGGCATGCAACTGCTCGAGCAGCGGCAGCGGAGTGGTCACAGGAATCGACAGCCGCTTGGACCATGGCAGTTTCGGACGAGTCCCTTCGCTGACCAAGCGTCGCACGTGATAATTCTTATGGGTCGACCACTTTTGCAGTTCGTTCAGTGTCCGTTCGGGATGTCCGTTGAGAAACGCGCGAATCGCATCCTCCATCGAAAACCGCTGGGTCAGTGCCTTGAGTGTCCGCAGCGATCGATTGACGTGCTTCTTCTCCAGTCCGTTGCGAACGACAAATTCGCCCAACGGAGCAAAAATGAAGTCGCCAAAATCATCGTCCGTTTTGCGGGGATCCAACGGCGGCGGCATTGCGTCGGTGATCTGTTGTGCGGCGACCGCGAAATCCGGCGAAAGATGTTTTTCCAGCCGCTCGGCGAGGTGGACGATGCGTTCTTTCAACTCCAACCGCGAAAGCCCCTTCATCGACTCGCGGACAAAACGGTCGGAGTCAAACCGGGAATCCGCAGCGGCAAACAAGCCGGCGAGATACTCGATGCGTTCCCGATTGAACAGCTGGTCTTTGAGGCTGAATCCGGCCGAACCCTTCTCAGTTGGCATGTCACTTAGTCATCCAAGATCGCGCCGCTGGCGACGAATTGTTTGCGTTGATCGGGATCAAACGTCGCGCCCCGCAAATCGACAAGATAGAAATCGACGCCGGAAATGTCTGCCCCCCGCAGATCCGAACCACACAAATTGGCTTTTCGGATCGTCTCGGGGCTCTTGAAGTATTGCTCGTCAAAGTCGTCGGTATAGAACCCCGTCCGTGTACCGTGCGACGGATACGGGCTGCCGACCATACCGCAACGTGTGGATCCGAGATGAAACGTAGAGCCGCGCAAATCGGCATCGCGAAGGTCGCAGTCCTGCCAACTGATTTCCGCCAGCTTGGCGTTGATGAGTGTCGCGTCGTGAAAGTTGCATGCGGTCAACGTCGACGCCGTCATCGATGCGTAGGACAATCCGCAGTGCTGGAAACTAACCTTCGATGCGGTCACGGCGTCCAAGTTCAATTGCAAGAACTCTGAGCAATAAAAGTTCGCGTCATCGATCGTTGTGTTTTGAAAGTCCATCTTCAGAAACCGTGAATCAGAAAAATCCCCGCCGCGAACGTCCGCCCCATCGATGGCAGCCTCTTCAAACAGGACGCCGTGCGCGCGGACACCGGTCAGATCGGCGTCGATCAAATCGCAATGACGGAAACAACGGCCCGACAAATTCGCATCAGACAGGTCCGTATTGCGGAAACTGCCCGTGACGATATCCAGAACGGCGGGACGGACCTTTTCCGTGCCTTTCCGCTGACGATGCCTCTTTTCGCGGTCCTCAACTCGCGTTGCCACAGAATGATCCGGATTGCGGGACGGTTGGCTAAAATCGGCATGACGCAACACCGCACCGGAAAAGTCGACCGACCGCAGGCATGCCCCATCGAACTTGGCGCGAGTCAAGTTTGCGTTACAAAACCTGGCACCATTTAGATCTGCCGAACGCAAATCAATCTCCGGCCAAACCGCATTGTCGAACCGTCCTCCGCACAGACACAGCTGCTGGCCGGAGGGCTTCCATTGCGGATCGCAGAGACACAGCAACGTGGCAGACATTGCCGCGGACGAAGACCGTCCGTCGGCAAAGGCCTTACTCAGATTGAGAGTGATTTGATCACTCTTGTCAATCAACTTCGCAATCGACTGTAATCGCTCCCAAGGCCAGCGATACGACATCAATGCTTGCACCTCCGCCACATCGGACGAACGCAGACGCCCCACAAAACGCTCATTCGTAAACGCCATTGCGACATCGGCTTGGCTGAGAACCTGGCCAACCGACGCGGGCAAGACACCGGCCAGCGGAAACATCCCGAATGCCTCGGCCGAGTGCATCAACATCATGTCCGCAAGTGCTCTGGAGCGAATCTGATCGCCGATCCTGCGATGCACTTCATCGACGACGACCGACTCGATCTCACAGACCATCGGATCCGCAGCCATCCGGTCGAGAATCAATCGCCAAACCGCGGGCGACCCCGATGCGTATCGCAGATTCGCATCTTTCAGTCGGCTCATCACGCTGCAACACTGGTCGGGGTGCACGGCCAACAGATACTCGATGAAATCATCCCGCGACCATGCACAGAGGCTTAAGACCAGGTCACAGACGATCAGCTTACTCGTCACGACCGTGACCACTGCATCGCCCAACTCGAAAGGTTGGGATTCATCATCCAGATGCAGCCTGTCCGCTGCAATGGGTTCGGGAAACGCCGCGGCCAGATGCTTCAACGCCTCCGTCCTTCCTTCGCCCTCCAGTCGGACGCGAATCGGTTTTTCGCGCGTTAACAAGCCTTCGATCTGATCGACCAGCGGCGTAACGTCTCCGCTGATGGGCGAGACAACGCGCGGGGCGACGGGCGACGGGATGGGCTGGATCATGACACCTCCGAAGGACCAGTCATTGTCCGGACTCGGTTCCAGCAGAGCAAGGATTTTGCGGTGACAACGGCAAGTTTTCTGGTCAGCAGTCCCATCGAAAGAGGCAACGACCGGTGTTCGGTGCATTGGCATGGCGGGAAACCCCTCCCGGATCGTTGCCCGGCCTGTCGATCCAATCCGACCACACATGGGATCAGCCGTTTCGCGCGAGCGTACGGGCCTGTAGCACGAAGAAAAAGCACTAGGGCCCGTAGGCTCGCGCCAAACGGCTGATTCAATCGACAGGCCGTGATGCCACCTGCATTCAAATGGGAACCATCCGGCGAGATTGAGCACACGGCTTCCCCGATCGTTTAAAGTACCTACTGCTCCGCCAACTTTCAGATTGAGCGTGCCGCCGAAAAGGCGTCAGGCGTCCCTGGTTTCACTTCTCCTCGGTTTTTATTTCCTCGTGATTCATGATGATCTCATCGACTTCAACGAACAACGCGGCATCCGTGATCCGTGTCAAAGCGATTGACCACGTGACGATCGTCGTGGATGACCTGTCACGCAGCCGCGATTTTTATCGAGACCTGCTCGGGATGGTGGAAGTCGATCGGCCAGATTTCGGCTTTCCGGGACACTGGCTGCAAGCCGGTGCGACCCAAGTCCACTTGATCGAGACCATGGAGGGCAGCTCCGAGCCGGGGGGCGGGCTCGATCCGGACCAAGTCGCCTCGGGATTGACCCACCATTTTGCGTTCGAAGTGGACGACGCGGAGCTGGCACATCAAATCCTGCTAGCAGCCGGTGTGCGGATCCAAGGCGGTCCGCGAAAGCGGCCCGATGGATGCATGCAACTCTGGTTCTACGATCCCGACGGGCATTGCGTCGAGGTTTTCGATCGCACCGGCTCTACGCCTGAGTCGAGGCAGCAGCGATGAACGATGAAAAGCTTCCCCGATCAACCTCGCGTGAATTGACCTTCCGCAACGGTTCGGCAATCGGTATCAGCAATCGCTGGGAGAACGGTCAGTATTGTTCGATCCTCACGCGTCGAGGCATCGTCGGATGCGGCATCTACGACATGGCGACACCCACCGAGTTCAATCAAGCTATCGCCATCGCCAAGGGAACCCCCAGCGCCCCCCTGGTCGAACCCGAAGACCTGTTCGATGCAACCATCGTGGACGCGACGCCACAAGCCAAAGCGCTCGGAATTGAAATCGGAATGACCGGCCGCCAGGCCGTCGAAAAAATGCTTGCCGCGGAGTGAACGTCGGGTAAGCATCTTGCTTGCCACAGCAGTCAGCCGCCAGCTGGAAACCCGACCCAAGCTGGGAGCGTCCGCCACATGGGATCAACGCCGCAGCACTTCGTCGAACAGTTGGTAGGCCCGTTGCCGGATTGCGATCGGGAAGTCGTGGTCACAATCAGGATGCTCGACGCGAAGCCGATCGGGATGGCCCAGCAACGTGTAGACCGCGCCGGCCGCTTTGGCGATTCGATCCACGCTGGCGGCCTGAAAATTGCCGTCATGCAGTGGAGCGGAGATCATGACATGTCGGGGAGCGAGTGCACCGATCATCTCATGAAAGTCGAATGGGATCTGTTCCAGCCGACCACGATAGTCGGCCAGCCGGGGCATGTAGCGGGTTTGACACCAGCCCTGTTCGGGCAGCCAACGCGCCTCATCGCCGCCGTAATAATCGAGATACGAATCCAGACCGCAGCTAGAAACGATCACTTTGATGCTGTCGTCGAACACCGCGGTGTAAACAGCGTTGTGTCCGCCGAGTGAATGACCGATGCAACCGAATCCGCGGGCATCGACGAACGGCAGTGATTCCAACAAGTCTAATCCACGTATGTTGTCCCAGACCGCCTTCAACGTGCCGCTTTCCCACCCCAGCGATTGGAGATCGGGTTGGTAGTTGGCCAGCAACGGATAGCTCGGCGCAAGCGTTACATACCCCCGCTCGGCCAACTCACTGGCGTACTGGCGATTCGGCCTGGCGTCGCTGTCGATGACGACGCGGTGCCCGATCCGGTTGTCGGTCGGGTGCAAGCACAAGACGGCGGGCGTCTTGCCGGCCGGTTGCTTGCGAATCGAGTCGGGGATCAACAGGTAGGCGGGGACCCGCGAGCCGGGCTCGGACTGGTACGTGATCAGCTGCTCCAAGTATCCCGGCCGCTGGACGGCTGAGACGACTTGCATGTTCAGCGCGCATCGTTTCTCCGCACCGGGCAGTTGCCCCATCACTGATTGCATCCCCTCCACAATTGCTCGCCGGCGCTTGGACCAGTCGTCTGGGGTTTGGACGGGAACCGGCTGGCCGTGCGGACCGCGATACAGCAATAAGTTTTCACGCGGCAACCTGGCTTGGACAGCGTCGACCACCAGCGTGACATCCAATGGCCGCCCCACGTTCGATGCCGAACCCTGTCTTGCGATAGGAACTTGAGAACGCGACAACGTCCACTCGCCGACGATCCGACGTATCGAAGTCGGCTCAACGAGGGTGTAGCTCAGCCCGAATAGCAGCGAGCAAAGCAAGACGGTCCGCGGTTGCGTCGCTGCCGTCACCAGACGTCGGACCGCCCACGTTTTGCCGGACGCCGCAACGCCCGTTGTTTTTCGCTCGCTCATGGCAAACTCCCCCGGGTGCGTGTTACGCCCACGTGACCTTGGTCGCGATGTCTTCTCGTGCACTCGACGGCCAATCGCCGCTCAGATACCCCAAGTAGAATAACCCCAAGGCTCGGTCGTTGGGGGCAAGGCCCATGCAGTCGCGCATTTCATCGCTGATCGCAGCGACGTTGGTGGACCAGAAGCCTCCCACGCCATGGGCGGTGGCGGTCAGGTGCATGTTCTGCACCGCGCAAGCGACGGCCATGATCTCATCCAGCTCGGTAATTTTCCCGCTCTCCTGCCGTTTCATGCCGACGGCGATCACGGCTCCGGCACGTGTCGGGTTGACGCAGAACTTGTCATACTTGGCCTGCTTGAAGGACTCCGGCGGTGTGATCGCCTTGTAGGTCGCGGCCAGGAAGTTCGCCAATTCGTGTCGCGATTGCCCCTGGTAGACCTTGAACCGCCACGGCTGCGTCATGCCATGCGTCGGGGCCCAGTTCGCGTTTTGCAATATCTCTTCGATGATGTCGCGGTCGATCGGTCGATCAGACATCTGCCCCGGCTTGACCGTACGCCGGTTGCGAATCACTTCGGTAATCAAGGTGGGATCCATGCGATCTCAATCGAGTGAGTTTGGAGGTAGGTCTTGCGGTGATTCGTTCTGACGGGCTTTCAGCTTTTCCGCTTTGCGCTGAGCACGCTTGGCGACGTGGGCCGCCGCGATCTCTTCGATCGACATCACGACATCCGGACGTTCCTTGCCGAATTGCTTTTCATACTGGTTCTCGATGAATTGCGGCAGTGGCACCTTCCAGGGTTGGTCCGTGGTGTCGGCGTAATCGCCGAAACGCTTGGGACTGAGCCCCAATTCACGGGCCATTTGAATGTGGGCGTTGGACAATCGAAACTTCTTGCGGGCATCGATCCAGGGCAAGAACTTGTGGGGGATGCGTTGTTTTTTGGCCATGGAGACTTCGAGTGCGATCGTGCCGGCGACAGAGCATTGTGCCGCAGATGGGGACGGCGCCGCGGCGGGCGCCTGTGTGGGCGATCTATGGTGACGAAAATGCATCCCCAACGGAAGCGTCCGCCGCGAAGAAAACGAAACAGGGCGGAAAAGGCCGGTCAGCCTTTTCCGCCCGTCGTGGGTCAATCGTGCGATGAACTGCGACTACCAGCGAATCGTGAAGCGTGAGCTTCCGCCGCCGATCGTGATACCGCGACCGTAACCGTAGCCGCTCGAGCGCGAGCGATGGTCGTCCCAGTGCCTGGCCGGTGGGGCGGAGAAAACGGGCGGACGCGAAACCAGCTCGCGGGAGTAACGACAATCAGGCGTTCGCAGCGAACGAAGATCGTCTTGCAGGTGATGGATGTCGTCCTCGATCGCATGAAGTAATTGCTTCACATGAGAGGTTTCGCCATGAATGTGGCCATGACCGTGATAGGCCCGACGCTCGACACGGTCAAACACCGATTCCAAGTGATGGAACTTGGCATCCAGCTCCCGCAAGTCCGATTCCAGGTGCGCCAGACTTCCATGGTCATGGGCGACGTCGTGCATATGATCAGCCAAGCGACGCATGTCACGCGCGTCCTCGACCAGATGCCGGTACTCTGGCGTATGGCGATAGTGCCGCACTTCCTTCTCGATCTGACGCGACTTTCGTTCGATGTCACTGGCCAAGTCGTCGATGTGCCGGTAGGTGTCGGCGAACGCGGACGGGGAAACGAACGCGGCGAGCAATCCGAAAGTGGCAAACGTTTTTGAGAGAAGGGTCATTGAAGGGGGCTCCGTGAAAAGTGTCCAAACCAGCGGAACCAATTTCCGCTGGGATCAGACAAACGCAGCCGGCGTGCCGGGAACCGATCGGAAGCCCAGAAATGCAGGCAAAACCGAGGTTTCACCCGGTGTTTCACGGTGTTTCAAAAAAAAACGATTCATCAAGAAACACACCAGGTCAATCGCAATGAAGTCAAATCGACCACACATCACCACCGACGAGACGACACCTCTTTGACTACAAATGTTGTCAATCAGATAACGACTGAGAACGACGCGGGTTTCTGTAACAGCGCCGCCGCTGTTTCGCTTGGAGTTCAGGACAGGGCGTCCGTCTTTCCAAAACCCGAACCACGAGCAGTGACCATGAAACCCTTTCTCTCCATATCGTTTGCTGTGATCCTGACCTGCCTTGGCTCGATGGCTCACGCCGAAGCCCCGCGGGGCGACTCCACCCAGCCGATCACCACGGTCAAGCCAGACGTGATCGCCGCCGAGCCCACGATCTCCAGGACCGCTTTCCTGGACATGATGTACGACTACGAAGTCTATTCGGCTCCGGATGTCACCGGGCAAACCGAATTTGTCATCGTCGGCCGCGACGCTGACACCGGCACCTGGGACTTTATTCACCGCTTTCAGTGGACCGGCAGCGTGGACCACGGTTCATGGTCCGACAGGGGCGTTTGGAAGTTCACCACTTGGTGGAGCGCCCGCAACGCGGCCGAAAACCAGATCGACGACGGCAAAATCACCGACTATGAAATCATCGAACAAGCCGTCCAGCCGCAGTGGACCTACGAGGCCACGTTCCCCAAGCGTGCGCAAGCGGAAGACTTTGCCGATGAGATCGAATACTGGTCCAACGAATTCGGCGTGCCCCACATCACCAAGATCGTGCCGATCCACACGCTTACGTTTTCCAATACCAGAACACTCAGGTAGCCGAACCGGAAAGCCTTTGCGTTGTCGGTCGGCTCGAATGCCTGCTGAAACACGACGACATGAATCGCAAACCCAAAGGCAAAGGCGAGCGGTGTGCGCCGATGACGGGCCAAACGACGTTTTCATTCGTTTCGTCTTGCTCGTCTCGCCGCACTTATTTCTTCAAAACGTTCTGTTCAACGGTTCCGGAGGCGTCTTGTAAATCAATCAAGTTTGCGTCGGGATCGTCCGACAGCGCTGTGTTTCCGTAAACATGAGCCGACGCCGGGCTCTCTTTGACGACAAACGCCGCCCCTTGAAACTGGCTGACTTGGTTACCGGTGATTGTCACGGTGGCTTTCGTGGCGTTCACCGCAGTCCGGTATCCGTTAAAGGAATTGTCCGAAATCGCTGCCGTGGAATTTGCCCAGACCCAGACGGCGTTTCCTTGTGCTGCTCCGATTCCGGTGAACGTGTTGCCGGTGATTGTGGCTCGGCCCTGGACCAAGATCGCCGCCACGCCACCGCCGGTGATGCGATTGTGACCAATCGTGGCCGTCGAATCCTCTTTCACCGCAATGATCGGAGGCAGACCGCCGACGCGTGAAAAATCATTTCCCGTGATCACGGCCGAGGATTCCGCAGTCACACCGACGGCCACCAGCTTATTGTCGACGCATGTGTTCTCGCGCAGAATCGCACTCGCCTGATGCTGCACTCCAATTCCAGCCAATTCGTTCTGTCGACACTCATTGCCAACGATCAGCGGCGCGGCACCGTCTCGACAGCCGATTCCGGCCATTTTGTTCTTTGAGCAGATGTTGTATCGTAGAATCGGGCTTGCACCGTCTCGGCATCCGATTCCGGCCATCTCGTTTTCATAGCAATCATTGTTTTCCACGACCGGTGCCGTGTCTCTCATGCGAATGCCGATTCCGGCACGTCGGTTTAGGAAGCACTTGTTTCCTCGTATCAAGGGCTTCGATCCTTCCCGGCAACCGATGCCCGCTCGGATATTTTGAAACGACAGGTTGTTGATGATGATCGGATTTGCTTTGCGGCAGCCGATTCCGGCGCGCAGGTTTTCCTTGCAGGTGTTGTTGCGGATGATCGGTTCGGCACCGTCTGCGACACCAATTCCGCCACCCATATTGCGAAACACGAAGTTGTCTGTGATGTGGGGTGCGGTGGTGGTTCCGCCCTTGCCAAGAACACCGATGCCGACATCGCCGTTATGGTGAACGATGCAGTGGGTGACGGTGCAGCTCACGCCTTGAATGCTGATTGCTGGGCGAGTCCCTTCCGCTTGAACGGATCCTTCTGCATCGCCCAGTTCTTCGCCTTTGGAGTCGAAGTGTTGTTTCCATAACGCCTCGTCGTAGACGCCGACATGGGTGACCGTGAAACCGTCCAGGGTGCTGGCTTCCGCCATCATCACGCCGGGTTGATCGCCAGATTCGCTGCCACCATCGATGATCGTCGCCTCGGTTCGCTTTAGGCCATCGGTGCCTTCACGATTGTCTCCATCGCTGCGAATCGTGATGCCCGGCTTCAAACGAATCTGTTCCTGATAGGTGCCGGGAGCGACACGGATGGTGTCGCCCGGCTCCGCTGCATCAATGGCGGCTTGGATGGTGCCGTGATGCAGTGGAACGTGAATCGTGGCAGCGATGGTGGTTTGAGCCGCCGCGGCTGCGAGCAGGAGAAGTGTCACGTGACGCATGGTGATATTGTAGAGTCCTTGCAGATAGACATTGCAGACCGTCGGCCAATTTGTACCGAATTCCACCGGCAACGGATCGTGCCAGCTTCAAATGGTCGCACAGTAAAATCCTGTCACTTTCTACCCCCACTGTCCCACCAGGGTGGGCTACGCTGTGAAGCATTTTTTAGCGGTAGGGCGCGAGCCCTCCGGTGTTTCGGTAAAGATGAGGAACCGGAGGGCTCGCACCCTGCCGCTAAAACCTAACGAAAAACAGGGGAAAAATGCTTCACAGCGTTACAGGGTGGGGTGGCGATTCAATGACCTACGAGAGCAAAATGAGCTGGATAGACCGAATGCCGCTGCTACTGTTTGTTGCGGCGGCCCTGACCTTGGGATTGGCTCCCTTTGTGCCGGAGCCGCACCTTTGGGAAAAACTAAAGATGTTGGTCGCCGGGACGTTGCGGCGGCCGCTCGATCTATTTGATCTTGTGCTTCACGCGACGCCTTGGCTGCTGCTGATCGCCAAGGTCATTCGGATGTTGACGCGGTAGTGGGCAGGCCACGACGACGGCACTTCTCGCTGCAGTACTTCACTTGCTCCCAGCACTTGGACCACTTCTTCCGCCACGTGAAGGCTCTTCCGCAGCACGCACAGATTTTCTCGGGCAAGTTCGGTTTTTTGTGAGACATGTTTGTCAGGTCATCATGCCCAATTGCGGGCGAGTTCCCCGTCTATTGCTTCAGCAACAGCAGCAACATGATCACCGGCGTCTTGGCCTGGACGCTGTGTTTCAAACCAGGGGCCATGTGAACCCAACCTCCCGGTTGCGCCTGGACCGTTTCCTCACCGAGCGTCAGCGTGGCTTCGCCTTGGATGAAATGTAAAATCGCCGGCATCGATGCGGTGTGTTCGGACAGTTCCTGGTCCTTGCCAAACCCGAAGATCACAGCTTTCACGTCGCCATCGTTGTGCAACGTGCGAGTTAAAATGCCATCTTCAGGTGGTTCGACCTCTTTGGCCAGATCGGCCAGGTGCGTGAAGTTGTAGCTCATGGGAGAGGTGGTTGCAGTAAGATTTTCAGTGTAAGGGGATCGGTTGTGTTGGAAGTCTACCGCAAAAGTGACTTCGTGCGCCATACAATCTGGTTAGTGTGTCCATGGCAACGTTGCACCATCCGCCTACGCAACTCATTGGAGAGTGAACGCCGTGAAGGTCAAGTGTATCCATTGCTTTGAGATCGTCGAACTGGATCCGAACGCCGACCTTGCGGGCATCATTTGTCCTTCGTGCGGCGGGCGTTTTGAGATCCCATTTGACGAAACGCTGGACTCCGACCATCCGCACGTATCAAGTTCGCATCTGGAATCGCTGCAAGGCGGCATGGAGCTGGCCGGCTTTTCGCTTGTCCGCAACTTGTTCAAGGGGTGTCGCAGCGACGTTTGGAAGGCGGTTGAGATCGAGCAGGGGCGGACGGTCGCCCTGAAGGTTTCGCACTATGAAGAGCAGGAGAGTGATCGGATCGGCCATTACTCGCGTGAAGCAGAGATTCTATCAAAGTTGAATCACTCGAACATAGTGAGCTTATCTTCACACGGAATTGCCAACCGGCGTAGCTATCTCGCGACGGACTACATCGAAGGCCAGCCGCTGTCACGATGGCTTGTCAACCGTGCGCCCTCGCCTTGGCAAGCAGCCGAAATCACCATGCGAATCGCGGATGCGATGGATCATGCGCACCGCCAGGATGTCATTCATCGCGATCTCAGCTGCCAGAACGTTTTGATGGACGAACGAAGCATTCCCCACGTCATCGATTTCGGACTCGCATCAATGGGAATGGATCATGCGATTGACGGGGCTCAACTGACGGTGGGAACGCCAATTTACATGGCACCTGAACAAATTCGAGGACAGCCGGAGCAGATCGACCATCGCGTGGACATCTATGCGATTGGTGTCATTTTTTATGAACTGTTGACCGCCAAGAAACCTTTTGAGCCTGGACCGAATTTGATTCAGAGGCTGTTTGAAGGGCCAATCCGAACACCGCGCGACATCGCCCCGTCGATCTCCCCAGACCTCTCCAGCATATGCGTTCGATGCCTTCAGAAAGACGCCAGTGATCGATACTCCACTGCGCGAGAGCTTGTCGATTCAATCCAATCGGTTCTGGGGGACCAACGCGGTGCATCGATTCAGCCGACAGGACTGGACGAAGTTGAATCCTTCGAGCATTCGAGGGCTTATGTCGCCCTGCATTCCCGCTGCGTCGATTTGGAGCAAATGCTCGAACGACGGACACGGGCATTGTTGGCAACCAAGACGGAGTATGACGTGTACCGCAACCTGGTCGAAAGCCGATCACTGGGGGCATTTCGGAAGGATTTGGACGACCGGATTGTGTTTGCCAACGAGTATTTTTGCCAGTTCGTCGGCCGGCCAAGATCCGAGGTCGTCGGTCGTCGCGTCAGAGAGATTTTGGATCATCAAGCGGCCGCCATGTGGGAAGCAGCGGACAACAAGATCCTGACGACCGGAAGCGTCTATGAATCGACCGAGCAATATCAAGTCGGCGATCGCACGCTGGTCTTTGATGTTGCCCGCTCTCCTGTTCGCAACATGAGTGGCCGGACCGTTGGGATTCAAGGCATCATGTATGACGTTTCGGCGCATGCCGAAATGGAACAGGCGTTGCGTGACGAGAAGGAAGTCGCGGTAGCGGCAAACCTAGCCAAAGGCGAATTCCTCGCCCGGATGAGTCACGAGATCCGCACGCCGATGACGGCGATCATGGGCATGAATCAAGTGTTGGCGACGACTCCGCTAACGGACAAGCAACTCGAGTGCACCCGTGCGATTGCGGATGCGTCGCAGTCACTTCTTGAAGTCATCAACGACATCCTCGATTTTTCGAAGATCGACGCCGGGAAGATCGAGTTGGAACCGGCGGAATTCTGCCTCGTCGAAACCTGCGACAAAGTGGTCAAGATGCTCCGCGAAGAAGCAAGGCAGAAAGAAGTCCAGCTGGCCGCGCTGTTCTCAAGCGATATCCCGAAGCGGCTGATTGGAGATGCCGCCAGGTTGCGGCGGGTGTTGGTCAACCTGATCGGCAACGCCATCAAGTTTACCTCGCAAGGAAGTGTTGAACTCCGCGTCCGTTGCGAGGACGCCTTCCCGGACCGATGCGTGTTGCGGTTCGAGGTCGCTGATACCGGTATCGGGATTCCCAAAAATCAGCTCGAACGTATCTTTCAGCCCTTTGAACAAGCCGATTCCTCTCTGTCGCGGGACCAAAGCGGAACGGGACTGGGGTTGGCGATCGCCTCAAAGATCGTCGAACTGATGGGAGGATCACTCGCCGTCACGAGTCGCGTCGGGGAGGGAAGCCGATTCTACTTTGATGCGACATTTCCAACCATCAGCGAGCCTAAGGAAAGCGTTTCGACGGAGGGAAAACCGCTTGCTGATCAGCAACGAGACACGGTTCCGCTGAAACCGCTCCGCGTGTTGGTCGTCGACGATGTCGAACCGAACCGTTTGACGTTGCAGCACCTCCTCGAAGATCGAGGCCACTCGGTCGTCACGGTTGCAAGTGGGGGCGACGCGCTGCGTGCCATCGAACAAGAACGATTTGACGTCATCTTGATGGACATCCAGTTGCCGGGCATGGACGGATTCGAAGCGACCCGAAGGATTCGCGAATCACTGGCCAACACCCAACATCGCACACCGATCGTTGCGCTAACCGCTCATGCGATGAAGGACAGCCGGGAGTGGTGCTTGACAAAAGGGATGGACGGATACGCGAGCAAACCTGTGGTGTGGAGTGCACTTTGTCAGGAACTCCAACGCGTCCTCATCGAATCCGGCGACCACGAACCGCCCCTCTTCTCGTTGACGGAGTTTCAGAATCGCGTGGGTGTTGATCAGGCGTCGGCATGCCAGTTGATTTCCAGCTTCCTGGCTTGTGTTCCCGGTTTGATCGAGAGCGTGGTTGATTCAGCACAGCAAAACGATTCCGCCGGATTGCGGGAGGCCGTTCATTGCCTCAAGGGAGCCGTCGAGAATCTTGTGGGGACCGGGGGAATACCAGAACTGCTTGCCTTGAAATCCATGGCCGAACGGGGCGACATCGAAAAGGCGGACGATGTTATCTTGGATCTGGAGAAGACAGTGCTGCGTCTCAAGAACGAACTCCTTGCCTACTCAACGGGCCAGATCGAATGAAAATCCTGATCGCCGAAGATGAAGAATTCTCAAGGAATTTGTTGCAGGCACAACTCGAGAGCCTCGGCCATAATGTCGTCGCGGTGTCGAGTGGTTCACATGCTTGGGGCGCCATGCAGCAAGAGCGATTCTCGATGGTGATCACGGACTGGATGATGCCCGATGTCGACGGGTTAGAATTGGTCCGTCGCATCCGGACGCATCCGGAATCGGGGTACGTGTACATCATCTTGCTGACCGGCAAATCCGAACGGACAGACCTGATCACGGGGATGCTTCGTGGTGCCGATGACTTTTTGTCCAAACCCTACGATCGCGATGAGTTGGATGTGCGGATTCGCGCCGGCGAACGGGTGATCAATCTCGAGCGTTCGCTCAAAGCCAAGAACGAAGAATTGGCAAGATCCAACCAAGAGATTGAGCGGACAAGTCAACGGATAAAGCGTGATCTCGATGAGGCTGCGAGAATTCAGAAGTCACTGCTTCCCCGAGAGTTGCCGCAAAACGATGTCGTTGACTTCGCGTGGATTTTTCGGCCGTGCGATGAACTGGCGGGGGACATTTTTAATGTGTTCCAGCTCGACGAGGACAACATCGGGTTCTACTTGCTCGATGTCGTCGGGCACGGGCTGCCAGCGGCCCTGTTATCGGTCACGTTAAGTCGCTTCATTTCTCCCTCGACCTCCTCATCTGCCCTGTTTCCCAACGTGGCCTCCGACACACCGTTTTTGTCACCCAGTAAAGTGGCATCCGCACTCAACGAACAGTTCCCGATGGACGGAATTGGCCAGCAGTACTTTACCTTGCTCTATGGATGCCTAAACCTTTGCACGCGAGAGATGCAATATGTCGCCGCTGGGCACCCCGGCCCCGTCGTGATCCCTGCCAACGACGCTCCACGAATCGTCCAAGTGGAAGGGTATCCGATCGGACTCGTCGATCAGCCAGAGTATGCTGATCGGCACTTGAGTTTAGCCCCTGGCGATCGCGTCATGCTCTATTCCGATGGCGTGCTCGATTGTCAGAACACCGACGGCGAGCATTTCGGTGAAGACCGGCTGATTGCGGCGGTTAACGAACGACGCGAATCTTTGAACGAGGACGTTCAGTCGCTCAACAATCAACTTGTCAGTTGGTGCGGAGGTCGCACGCCTGACGACGACATTTCGCTGCTCGCCATGCAACTTCTTGATGAATGACACAGCTTGCGACACCAATCAGATTGCAATAGGCTGATGCCACTTCATGCCGCCCCAGGAGTTGTGCTGGCCGATGTCGGACTCTGATTCTCAACACGCCCCGCAGTCGATTCCCAGTGCGGAAGGGTCGATCCCGGTGCGTCACGGGCCCTATCCCGAGTTCACTTGGACCGCTGTTCTCGTCGGCTGGGCGATCGGTGCACTGATCGCGGTTTCGATCGGCTACGCCGCGTTGATCCTGGGGTTTGCGATCGAAGGGTCCGAGTTGGCCGCGATTCTCGGCTGGGGGGTCTTACGCGGCGTGATGCGTCGCACCAGCATCGTCGAAAACAACATCAACCAAACCATCGCATCGGCGGTCAACGGTGCCTCATCGGGCATCATGTTTTCCGTCCCGGCGCTGTTTATTCTCAGCCGCACTCCGGGCTTTGAGTCGGTTGCGAATTTTAACACGCCGCTGATGATCTTGGCCTGCGTCACCGGCTGCGTGCTCGGTTTGGCGTTTGTGATTCCGCTGCGGAAACAGATGATCGATTTTGATCGGCTGGCGTATCCGGGCGGCATCGCCGTCGCGACGATTCTGAAATCGCCGGGTGCGGGGGTTCGCAAAGCCGTCCTGTTGCTCGGCGGGGCGTTGCTGTCCGGCGTCGCCCATCTGTTGGTCCTGGCCTTCATGGGCGAAGACCACGACTGGCATGCCGGCAGCCAGTTCGGATTGCCCGCGATGCTGAACATCAGTTTGTACTTGTCCGTGATGACGATCGGTGTGGGTTATCTTTCCGGCAAAGGCGGCTTCTGGTTCGGCTGCGGTGGGTTCATCTGTTACTTTTTGCTTTCACCCCTGTTGAGCCAGTTCGGCAGCGAAGGCGTTGCGGCGATGGTGTCCTCGCCCAATGAAATGCGCGGTGTGCTCTACAAGCCGCTCGGGATCGGCATGCTGGTCGGTGCCGCCGTCGGCGGGATCATCGCAGCGTTTCCGTTGATCGCCAGCGCGTTCAAATCGATGCATGCGGCCGGCCAGCAAATGGACGCGGGAGTCAATGCCTACAATGATGAGATGCCGATCCGGTTCTTGTACTCGGCCATTGGAATCGGGCTGCTGGTGATGGTGTTCATCGCCTTCGAGTCGGTGCCGGAGATGACATTGGGCCGGGCGGTTGCGATGGCGGTCCTGGGGACGCTTTGGGTCTGGGTCGCTGGCGTCGTCGTCGCCGAGTGCATCGGGCGGACAAACTGGTCGCCGTTGTCAGGGATGACCTTGATCGCCGTCACGATTTTGATTTTGGTCGCCAAGGGAGGCCTCGATTCCGCCGCGACGATCACCAGTTCGATGGTCGTGGGAGCGGCGATCTGCCTGGCAATCTCCCAGGCCAGCGACATGATGTTGGACTTGAAGAGCGGCTATCTCGTCGGAGCCATTCCCAGACGCCAGCAGTATGCGCAGTTCGTCGGTGCCTGGTTGGGGCCGGTGATCGTGATCTCGTTGATGTTCCTGTTGAACAACCAGTACCAAATCGGTTCGGACAAGTTGCCGGCGCCGCAGGCCCAAGCATTGGCGTCGGTGACCGAAGGCATCTTGAACGACAACGTTCCGGCCTATCGCTACACCGCCGGTGCGGGCCTGGGGTTGCTGCTCGCGATGAGCGGACTGGGCGGCATCGGCGTGTTGATCGCGCTGGGGTTCTACATGCCGTTCCAGATCGCTTTGACCTACACCATCGGCAACGTGCTGCGAATCGTCTCCGACAAATCGCTCGGCACCAAATTCGGTCACGAGGTCGGCATTCCGATCGCAGCCGGCTTGATCGTCGGCGAAGCCTTGGTGGGGGTCGGCAATGCGCTCTACCAGGTCTTTTTCGCCGCACCCGAAGTCGCGGAAACGGCGATGCTCGGTTGCCAACATCTTTCCAGGTGGATGTGATTGTGATGCGTGCACTCGGGCAAATACTGATGTGGTTCGGCTTTCTCGGCGGTGCGTTCGCTTCGGTGTCGCAGTTGGAACTGCAAGCCGACAAGTGGGCAACGGTCCCCTGGCTCTGGTACGCGGCGTCGATGGGAGTTGGGGTCGTTGGAATTGTGTTGTTGCGTCGTGCCAAACGCGAAGACCATCACGATCATGACAAGACAGATGCCGAGTATTCGGTCATCACGAGTAGCCTGGCCGAACTTTCCAGCGCCGTGGAAATACTCTGCCAGAACACCCAGCACCCGCCCGCGGACACACTCCAATTCATCGACGACCGCTGTGCCGAGCCGCTGGCTGAATTCGCCGATTCACGTCAGGCACTGGTCAAACGATTCGGAATGACCGTCTATGCCGATGTGATGACCGAATTCGCGTCGGCCGAACGCTACGTCAATCGATCTTGGTCGGCAGCGGCCGACGGATACGTCGACGAAGTCGACAAGAGCATCCGACGCGCCCATCAACACCTCACCAACGCCAAAGAATTGATCTCCAAGGCCGAGCAGAACGTGTAACACCGTCCCCGGCCGGTCCCAAAACCTCCCTCCGGTTTTGCGCTCGTGATGCGTTTCAGCACGCCGTCTGATCGAAGTCGAACGAGCAAGAGTCCGTCTGATCAACGGCAGGAAGCGAATCGAGTCTTCGCAGGCTGAACAAGGCAACGACATGCAGCACCAAACCGAGCAAGACAATCGTCCCCAATAATGAAGCCAATTGATACCGAGTGTAGACGCTGTCTTTGGCGGCTTGCAGCACTTCCAACTCCGGATTGACGCCGGCAAAGATGGCCGACACGATCGCTCCGGAGATGAGCAGCACCACCACGTTGACCCAGGTCGCCTTGAACTTCCCGTTCAAGACTTTCACCGAGCACACGATCCCTGGTGCGTAAAGCACAAGTGCAAAGCTCAGCAATTCGGCAACACCACGCCAGGGCCTTTCGACCGGGTGCAATCCGGATGCGAGAAACAAGACCCCGACGGCGCCCCAGATGACCAACACGATCATGATGCAGAGCATGCAGCCAGCCGCCGTTAGGATTGAAGCTTTGGGGTTCCTGCAATACCAACGCCAAACTCGACCGAGCGTTCCGACCGGTCGTGCGGCGATCGGAAAACCCGATCGAAATCGTTTCAGTTCGTCGGCCAGTTCCAGGCAAGACTGGTAGCGTCGCTCAGGCTCTTTCTCCAAGCACCGCAGGCAAATGGTTTCCACATCCGACGGCAGGCTTGCGTTCAGGCTGCGGGGACTCGGCGGTGTTTCCGCGATGATTTGGTACAGCACCGTGGCACGTGTGCCGCGGAACGGTAACTCGCCCGTTAGCATCTCAAACAGGCAGACTCCCAAGGAGTAGACATCGGCTCGACCATCGGCCGAATGCGCTTTTCCCTGGGCTTGCTCGGGTGGCATGTAAGAGGGAGTCCCAAGAATCGCGCCCTCGACCGTCATCGTCGCGTCGGGAGAATCACGTTTCGCCAAGCCAAAATCCATCACGTGTGGATTGCCTTTCAGATCGACCATGATGTTGCTCGGCTTGAGATCACGGTGGACGATCCCATGTTCGTGAGCCTCATGCACCGCTCTGCAGACCGTTTCGCAGATCGTCACAACGTGGTCGAGCGAGGGGCGATGGATGAGAAACCAGTCCTTCAGGTTGATGCCGTCGATGTAGTCGCTGACGATGTAGGGTACGCCATCGCACTCTCCGACTTCGTGAACAGAAACGATGTTGGGGTGTTTCAATTGCGCCGCGGCGCGAGCTTCCCGCAGAAATCGCGTCACCTCGGCGCGGCCGAGCGTTCTCTGTCGGGGCAATTTCAGCGCGACGGTGCGATCGAGCTGTTCGTCGATCGCCTTCCAAACAGTACCGAAGGCCCCGTTGCCCAGGACGTTGATCAGTTGGAAGTGGCCGAACCGTTCGGAAACGCTTTCGCTGCCGACGGTCGCGTCGGGGTCCTGTTGAAGATTCAAGGAGCTGCCGCAGACTTCACACCAAGAATCCTCAAGCCGCTCCTCGTCGTTGACCTCGTTCCGCTGTTTGCAATGCGGGCATCGTACGATCATTTTTTCCCCTCCGGAAGTTTCGACTGTACCCCGAAAGGGTGGCGTAGAAAAGACTGGCCAGGCGGATTTGGCCTGTTTCCTTGTCGATCGAGATCGTCGCAATCAGGTCGGGCCGAGCGACGTTAGCTTTCGTCCGCGGACTCTCCCGGACGCAAGGCACCGAATTCGTCAAATGCCTCAAGCGTGTTGAAATAACCCCAAGTCTCGGTGATCAGTCCGCCGGAGAGTCGCATGATTTTTGCGCCGACCATTCGCATCCGTTTTCCGGTCGGACCGAATCCGAGATAGCCGAGCGTTTGCGTGCCGATGTAAGTCAGCCGGCTCATCACCAAGTCACCTTCGGCGATCTGAAAATCGATGGAGACCTCCAGGTCGGGATACGCGCGCCGAAAACCCCGGATGTGCTTACGGAGGTCCTCGATCGGCTGATCCGTCGGCGACTTGTTGTTGTGGTCGACGTGCGTCGGCGACACATATTCAGACAACAACTCATCCTGTCCGGATCGAAGCACCTTCTCGATGAATTCGGTGACGCGTGTTTTATTCAGCGCTTCGGATGAATTGGATGCGTTATCCATGGCTTCCCATCGGAGAGTGTCGTGTCGTTTGACTTGCTCGATACTCCATTCGGCAAGAGAATCGACGGGGTCGGCGTGCTCCGGTCCCTGGGGGTTCATGTGTACGATCCTTCCATGAATGAACTCAGTCTGGCCCCTTGCTTCGACTCGAACGGTCATCGGTAGCGTCACCGGCCGGTCGCCGGGCGAATCGTTTTGAATCTAGCGTGCCGCAGCGTTTTGCATGGATCCCATTTTAACATGGATTCTAGCCTACTGAATCGCTGCGTGAGGTCCAAATAGAATCCGCATCAACAGTCTTGATAGACCACGGAATACCTGGGACACACGGAATGACCTGTCCACTTGACCCATTTTTGCTTCGCATCCACCGTCGAAAGGTACTGATTGTCGGGTAGAATGATCTATCGACACATAAAACTTTCCTGCTGATGACCGCTTACCATGCCAACCGCTGGTCGCTATCTGCCGCACTACACCGTTGAGGATTTGCAACGCTGGGAAGGCGATTGGGAACTCTGGCAAGGGATCGCCGTATCAATGACTCCCAGCCCTTTCGGTTCGCATCAGCGCGTCGCCAGAAATCTTGTCGTCGAGCTTGACGTGAAGATTCGGGAGCTGGGCTGTCAAGCAAATGTGCTTTATGAGATCGACTGGATCGTTTCACGCGATACCGTGGTCCGTCCCGACGTGATTGTGGTTTGCGGAGCGGCACCTGAAAAACACGTCGAAAGCCCGCCCCCATTGATTGCCGAAATCCAATCGGCTTCAACCGTCGAGCGTGACCGGGAAGCAAAGCGGGATCTGTACCAAGACCAGGGCGTCGGAATTTATCTGCTGATCGATCCGGATCAGGAAACGTTCGAGGCCTACCGCAAAACCGGTGAGCAGGATTGGAAACACGAAATGATCACCGACACGATCGAATTCTCAATCTGCGGCGACTGTCACCTGAGACTTTCCAAAGCATCGTTGTTTCGCTGACCCGATTCATCAACCGCAACAATGCGATTGAAACCTCAAGAGATCAAACAGGTGCGCAAAATTCTCAACTTCCGCCCCAACTCGTGGGGCGAAAAAGAGACCTAACCCCTTTAGACTTGTTCGGACGCCAAGCGATCGAGAGCATGCAAAGCCCGGCTGAAATGGATTTTGCGGCAAACTGACTTGCAAACTCTAGACAATTTGTCAGAATTGACGGTTCCTTTCGGCAATGGCTTCTCTTCTCTCAACCACTCGCAACATCATGGATCGACAAATTGCCTGCCTCATTGTTATCGCTCTTTTGATAGCCGGATCTTCCGACTTGCGGTCCGAAGAGCCCATCGAGGACCGCAATCGCAAGACGACCAGCCACTGGCTTGGGGTTGCCGAAGAGGTTGCCAAGCGGCAACGCCTGTTTGACCCGAGTGCGCCAGCCAAACCATTCAAGCTTCACGAACAGGCGATCTTTCGGCACACCCAATCGGTCCGCGGCGACGATATCGGGGCAGTCTTTCTCTGGACCGCTCCTGCTTCGCAGCGTCCAGCGGCGATCGGCGTTTTCTTTGCCTGGTCCCAAGGGCGGATGCGAAACGTGATGGAAGAGTTTCATTCGTTCTACAACGGGCCAATCCGACGCCAAGCCGCGGGACAACCGACATGGGACTGTCCTGATGCGGGGCTACAGTGGAATCGCGCGGACAACCTTCCCGCCCCCGCTTCAGACCTTCGACGGTTGAAGCTTCAAGCCAGACAGTTCCCCCGCCGATTGAACGTCAAGACGACGACGACGGAAGGCCAGAGCTGGGAATTACGATCCGTGCCGAAGCCGTTCTACGAATACACCGACGTCGATTCGGGGATCCAATACGGCGCAGTCTTTGGCTTCTGCCAGGGAACCGACACGGAATTGCTGGTTGCCGTCGAAGCACGACAGGTGGATGACGAACGTACTTGGTACTATGCGCTGGCGCCATTCAGCGATTACCAAATCCAGGTCGATCTACCCGACGGCAAAACTTGGAATTCCCCGGACGGCTCATTCGGCCAGAACGGAAAACCGCATTTCTGGGGGGCGGTGGAACGACGCCCCAAACCCGAGTTCGAACGCTAGTGGTGCGACAAACGCAACCCGACGATTTCACGTTGACACAGCGCTCGGGCGACAACGGTCGAAAGATGACAGAAAAAGGGTCGGCAGAAAAATCGGATTCAGCAATCGTGGTGTCCAACCAACATCAGCTTGTGCCGGGGATCTCCATCACCGCTTCGGGGCAAGCGACCGTCGCCCCGTCCGTCGCAGATGTGCTATTCGACTTGGCAATCAAGCTGGAAGAACCGACGAATCTGCCCGTCGATGTGGAGCACGTGTTGGCCGCCATCGTGCTCGCTGCTCGGAACGGACAGCTTGATCGGAACACGCCACTGTCGCCCGATGATCCGGCGCTCGTCGACACCTTGGCGGCCCATGTGAAAACAATCTTCGCAGACTACGGCGGCAATGTTGGCACGGACGATTGAACGGTTGTAATCGTCCCTCGTCAGGCGCAAGTAAAAATCATTCTCGGTGTTGCCGCTAGGGAGTCGACAGCTCGGCGACGTTCGCGACTTCGATGGCACTGACTTTGCCCTCGATCTGATCTTCGATTTGGCGAAACACATTGGGAAGTTCAGCTGACAGCAACCGCTTGAGCAGCGGAAGATTGGAATTCAGTCCGCTGCGTAACCCATTGGCAACGTTACTGTTGTTCATGCCGATTCCTTGAGCTTGGACCCAACGCGGTGACCCGATTTGCAGGTTGTCGGAATCCAGCTTCAGTTTGGAGTCGACCAAGGTGAGTTCAGCATCCTTGTTTCGCTTGACTTCAAACTCAACCACGAGATCGCGAATCGTACCGAGTTTCATTTCAATCGGCCCACAGGATGCATGCTGGCGCGCACCCTGGACGCTTGTGCGATTGATCATGAGTTTGACGTCACTCAATCGAACTTGAACGATGGTTTGCACGGACACATCGGCCTGTATGGACGCGTCATCGAGAACCTCGACGCTCTTCAGTGTTCCGCCGTACTTGATCTCTTTGAATTGGACCCTGAATGCCCGGCCCATCACGTGCGTTGTGTGGTTGATATCCGCCACGCTGCCGGAAACGATGTTCGCCACGGGATCGGGGTCGGCGTGCAAGATAGACGCGGAGGTGGTCAACGCAAAGACTGCCAGCAGAAGGCGAAGAATCCGTATCGCATCGTCTTTCACTGTTCTCTCCCAAGAGTTGAGCGGCCGTCTCAATGGCGCCGTTTGACCGGCATTGCGCAACACAGACTAGGGGTGTTCCCGCCGCCCCACAATGGCAGGCACGGAAAGACAGTGGAGGTGATGGACTGCTGCGTCCAATCGGCACCCTAGGCATGCGGCGAGGGCATTTATGGGCACCTTGGTCCTCGGACGCGTGAAGATTGCCGAAATTGGCAAGTTTGCAGTGTTCCTAGGCAACTTTCATCCCCGAATCGGCCACAAGAATTTCTCAACTCCCTCAATTCAGCGCGGTCGAAGGTGGAAGTCTTGCTTCCTAGTACATTACCTCGAACGTCCACCTAACATATCAGGATGACCTTAATGTTGGGGCAGCACGCTCCAAAAGCGAGCTCGATTACCTCTCTAAAATTGCACATTGTCTCATGAACCTGCATTCCTTCATGTTACTCACGCTGAGTCTCAGCCCACTTCTTGACGCTACGGCTGTGGCCCGTCAGTGGGTAAGTCGTGACGGCAACTTCAAGGTGCAGGCGGAGTTGGTCGGATTTGATGGTTTCGTCGTCGAGATTCAAAAGGCCGATGGCAATCGCGCAAAAGTGCCAATCGATCGCCTCAGCGTGGCCGATCGAGAATACATCTGGACGCAAATCGATGATCCCCAAATTGCTCCCGGAGTCCCGCCAGCGCTTCGCACATTTAAGCAAGCGGTGGACTTATCGCGGCCAGTGGAGATTCGTCGGATCGAAAAACGCCTCGAGGCTTTGAGAAAAGAGCTCCGGTCGGGCTCTCGCGACGTGAACCATCCCGTTGGTCAACAAGCCAAGACGCTTGCGAAACACCTTGGAAAACGCCTTGTGTTGCTGAAGTCGGGCGCTGCCTTCACTCCCACCCTCTCGCCGAAAGACTTTCGTGTCGGACAGATCGGCACTCTTGATAATGACTTGCAATTTACGATTCGCTCCAAGCCGGAAGGCGATGAACGCAAAATCAGCATTAGCTTTTATGAGCATCGACACATCAACGAGCTCCCCGGCGCACGCAACAACTGGCACACCACCACAATTTCTCGTCCGGATCTGATGATTCTGAAGGCCGATTTCGTTAATCAGCTCCCGGAAACGCATCTGGATCGAAATCGAAGATCACCTACCAATCGATTGCTTCGTGCTCGCGTCTACCAGATTGTCGAGTCGCGCCCGCGAGGCGCCGCGAAAGACTACGTGTTGACGCCCTTCGCAATGGGCGACGTTGAACCATTGCTCATGGGAAAACGACCGGCTGCGAACGTGGCCAAGCCCGACAACTCGAAGGATAGCGAAGAAGGTGATCCTGGTTTACCCGATCTTGTCATCGCTGATGTACAGGCGCAACCCAAAAGAGGCACGAAAATACCCTACACGTACACCGTTAAAAACATGGGCAAGAAAACGTTTTCAGCGTCCGTGACCTGGCAGGCTTACTACAGCAAAGATCGTGTTTACGACAAATCCATCGACCGACCGGCCCACGGATTCATCGCCTCCTTAGGCAAACTTGCACCAGGTGAATCAGTATCGAAGGACTGGGGGTTTTACCGCGGACCGCGTGACGCAAACAGACGGTACTTGATCTTTGTCGTCGACGCGAAGAACAAAATTCGAGAGCTCTCTGAAGACAATAACACGTACGTATTCGACACGTGGGAGGGTCAGCAGGATGAGTAAGACAGTCAATCTGCGAATCTCGTTTTTTTCACTCATGACGATCGTTACCAACGACGGCCGCCAAATCGAGGTGCCTTTGGACCGGTTGGCCGTCGATGATCAGAACCGAGCGCCCATGCCCGAGCGCCCATGCCCGAGCGACTGCGGAGCGCGCGTTTGGTCGTTCGATTCAAGTCGGGTCTGGACGATAGTATTGTCCACATTGATCGGACGCAAGTGACGGCGAACCTATTGCGGAGTTTGTTAATCCCGTCAAGGAACAGCCTGAGCGTGCGGCAATTCAATTTAGCCCTGGGGGCGAAGTGTTTGCGACGCAAAGAAACGTGCCTCGATCGACGAGACTAGTCCGCCATCGTCGAGGGTATTTACAAGCCAAGAGAACGTCGTCCGTCGCTGGGGTTGATGTTTGGGACACTCGCACCGGGAGCAAGCTGATCGAGCTTCCGCATGAATCGTCGACCGACATTCTCTTTTCCCCCGACGGTAGGATTTTGGCTAGCGTGGGCCCCGTTAGCATCAAGCTATGGCAAGTTAACGAGTTCCTACGCGACGCCCTTGACTAATTGTCGCCTTGGCTTGGCGAAGTGAGACGTTGGCTAGGACTAGAGAGCGAGCTTTGGTCCGCGACCAATTCGTTTGTCGGCTTCGTCCTGACGTTTCTGGCCTTTGCCTTCGGTCATTGGTCCCCTTTGTCTCAATGAGACCGATCCCTGGTACCAACGAGGAAAGGGGGCATCTGGGCAGCGGCAATTCGCCAGCGTGCCGTGGTTGACTGTGGAATCGCTATGATGAAATGACCTTGCCCGCCTTCCCTCGGAATGGAGATGCGAATGATGGCTCTTCCTTTTGCGAGTCGCTCAACGCTCCATCGCTACCTGGCAGTCGCGACGATAGCCCTGTCCCCCAATTCGCTCCGTGCAGTGAAACCTTCGGAAATCGCTGGAACGTGGGTGATGTCCGTCGACTCACGTCAGCCACGACCTCGCTGTCTCGGGTTCGAAAGTGTATCTGGCAAACGCGAGTGGACTTCGAATTGCTGAATCGGCAAATCCACAAACGCTCGAAACGCTAGGCAATTTTGAGGGCGAGGGGCATTGGGTACGAGGGGTCCACGTTGTCGGGTCAACCGCTTACATCGCAACTTCGATGCATGGTGATGCCTCCTGGTTGCAGATCATCGATGTATCCGACCCCATGGCTCCGGTTCAGATAGGAATCTACAGATCGACGGGTGGAGCGCAGGACGTCTCCGTCTCCGGGGACGTGGCGGTCCTTGCCGATCGCGCGGCGGGCATCGTCGTGCTTGACCTTTCGGAGCCTCAGAACGTACGACGTGTCGGTTATTTCCGAACGAAGGGGCGTTCGAGCAAGGTGGACATCTTCGGAGAGCTGGCGTTAGTCTCCGTTGATGGCGACTCGGGAGCGAGAACATTGCAAGTGATTCGTTATCTCCCCAAGCCGCTACGTGAACCTCGATGATCGCTCGGCAAGTCACGGCGTCGCTGAAGGGTGCTGAAGAATCGCCCGCACATGACGTTGCTCCAGGCCCCCCAATCCTGGATTTCATATCATCACGGCGAGATCATGTGCTCTGGAAAACGCGATCGTTTCGATCCCTTTGGGCTGCGCAGACTGGAGCCGTGGTTGGGTTTGAATCCGATCGGGATGGCGAGTCCGCCCGACTCCTGCAGCCGCTGATGCAGCTCGCGCCGCATGCGATTGACGCGGGCGTGCTGGTCCGGCTTGAGAATCAGGTTGTTGGTTTCCCGGGAGTCCGTCTTCAACCGCGGAGCTCGTTGGAAAGGAAACCGCGTCAAACGAATCAGCACCCCATCGGCCCAGGCGATGCATCCTCCGCGAGCTTGATGCTGTCGGTGCTGCACACCGACGCGGTTCCCGCGATTGCTTGCGAGCGCCGGTGCCCGACACCGGATGCTGGTCGCAATGTTCCAGCTTCATCGACCGGTGGATCGACGAGATCCGGCGAACGCAAACCGGTCAGCGATACGCCACATTTTCCTGTCACCGATTTTTCTGTCGCCTTCGTTCATTGCGTTTACGAGAGTTCTATCGGGACAAGGATGTTCCGTTCTAAG
This sequence comes from Stieleria sedimenti, assembly GCF_025060895.1. Taxonomy (GTDB): domain Bacteria; phylum Planctomycetota; class Planctomycetia; order Pirellulales; family Pirellulaceae; genus Stieleria; species Stieleria sedimenti. The sequence continues at coordinate 107,534 of NZ_JANZKV010000062.1, forward strand.
TCCAACATCGCCGCAAAGCCGTTCATCACCGCGTCAACGACGATGAAGTATCGGTCTTCGGAAGCCAGATCCAATGGCCCTTCGCCTCTCCAGTCTAGTTTTCCTGACGGTGTAGCCGCAAACCATCGATGAAAGTGCCCGCTGATCATGATGCGCTGCGGAAGTCTGGCAAAGCAGTTCTCGATCATGCCTGTTTCTTCGGGGACGCCAACGTAAAAGGACAGAACGTCTCGTGCGTCTTCCGTCGGAAACGTGTGTGAGACAAGGACATCTTCCAGCTCAAGTCTTGGCTGAAGTGTGCTGAAAAACTCCATGACCGATTCGGAGTACCATTGCCGCATCTCGGCGTCGGGATCGACGCAAAGTCCCAATTCGTGGTTCCCCCACACGCCAATGGCACCGCACGATCGTAGCAACTCCACGATCTCGTCCGCATGGCGACGGTCGTAGATGACGTCGCCCAGGAGAACGAATTTGTCAACCGAGTCCCGCCGAAGCCGTTCAATCGCTTTGGCCAGTTGATCAACATCGCCGTGAATATCGGCCAGCAGCCCAAGTCGCATCAAGGCTCCCTCTCGTTGAGTCATGGAAGTCGGGGACGCCACACGATGAAACGTATCGAGCCGCGCCGCTCACCCGGCGTTTCACTTCTCACGCTAATATACAAGACGCTGTTGTTGGTTGTTGAGAACACGTCCATGACTGTCTGACGGACTGAAGATGATCGATCAAGAACTACTGCGGGATGTAGCGGCACGCGTCGAGATCCATGTGCGCAACTCCAAAGGATTTGAGGAGGAATCGTTCGTCAATCCATTTTCTCCCGTCGACAGCGTGTCTGCCTTCGCCGCGGCGCGACGACTGGTGACGGAGCGGGACCACGATGCCTTCATCGCAGTTGCACCTGAGGGGCATGTTTACGGATTCTTTTTTGAGTATTGGGGAGCGAGCGTGCTCAGCGTTCATGTGGGCTATCCCCCACGCGAGTGCTTGATCCTTGACGACCTCTCTGGCATTCGGGGACGTCGCGTTCTCATCCTTGAAGACGACGTCGCGAGTGGGACCACACTTCGGGTCGTTTTGGATGCGATCCAAGACGTCTCGCCCAAGTCTGTCGATCTTTTTCTCGGGCGTCCAAGGCATCAGCAGATCCTGGAACACATCGATTCTCGCATCGGGAAAACCTCTCTAGCCGAGGACCTCCTGCACGAAGGGCAACAGACGATCGATGAAGCCGATTTCGTGCGAGCGTTCGCTTCCCCCGGCGAATCTTAGCAACGAGCGGAATCGAAGTGTCGGATCTCTTGAAGTGGGAGAGGCTTCCACTTATTTTCCGTGCGTTGCTAAGCGAGCGGCGCCGCGTGGCACCTTGCTTACGCCTACGGGAAAAGGAACCAGCGAGACTGATCGAAAGCGGTGTCCCCTGTTGGCTCCAATCTCTCCCAGATGTTGACCCGATAGTTGCCGTTGTGATGCCGACACACCTCCACACGATGCAGGCGGGGTGGCCTGCCGACTTTATCCAGAATCGGTGATTTGATCTTCGCCGTGTGTGTCGACAGTGTGTGTCGACAGTGTGTGTCGACAGTGTGTGTCGACAGTGTGTGTCGACAGTGTGTGTCGACAGTGTGTTCGGATCCCGCCGAGGGAGCGTCTTTCTGCGTGGCTGCTTGCTCAATTTTTGACATGGTTTCCTCGGCCAATCGAATTCGATGAGGGCCCAAACTGTAGCGCAACGGAGTTCCGTTTCATATGAGCACGAAGTGACGAATTCCGGGTAAACTGTTTGGACCCTCGATTGGTTGCATTCTGTTGATCGGAAACTTTCTCGGATTCACCACGCGAGATCGGACCAAATCCGAGCATGCAACGATGTCGGCCACCGGGGCGTGATTCGTCATGCCGGAATCTCGCGTCGGTGTCTAGCACCTCCTGCAGTTCGAGGATCGCCTGGAATGCTGAGGTTGGTCCAACCGAAGCGCCGAAAGGAATCGCGGTCGATAGGACCAATCGGACAGATGGGACCCATACGTCCTATGTGTCCTATTGGTCCCATTGCACGATCGTTGCCCCGGACGGCAAGCTTCAAGCAAAACCGCCGGCGCCGAGGTTGCATCGACCGAAGCGGCGGAGCACCCCGCCGAAAACGCATCGGTGTCTGGAAAAACAGAAACACCGACGCGCCGAAACGGGCAGATCCGAAAATGCTCCGGTTTCATCGATCGGTGGATCGACGCCTTCGCGAGTGGCAGAACCGCTCGGTGGCGAAAACGCGGGATGCGGTCAACTCGCTCTGCATGACGCGCCATCAAGGATGGGCGTAGAAGAGATACATCGCGCCGTACGTCCAATTGCGCGCCGGCATCTTGGGATAGTTCTGGCGATCCATCATCAACGCGATGTACGGCGCAGGGTACCCATCGGGCAGCGGGATGATGTTCGGCCAAATCCGTGTGCCCGTGTTTTCGTTCCATGGCGGCAAGTGCATGTTCAATTCGCCAACCGGCTTCAGATCGGGATAAGAACGGATGTAAACTTTGCGATCGGCACTGCCGAAAAATACGTAGCGTGACTTGCCAACCTTTTGGATCAACGTCCCCGTGCTGTCCATTTCCACGGGGCCAGCCAAACGCTGATACCCGCGGTCCCACTGATCGGATTCCCACATTCCCGCGCGATACTTTCCGGCACGCTCGGACAGCAATAACCGCCACTTGTCGGCCTGTGAGTCATACACGCCGTGCGGGTCTTCGTGTTCTCCCTGCAGCCCGATCGGTCGGGCGTGCATGATGGAAAAGCCCTGGCGAGGATCGCGATCACTCCAGACCGCCAGGATCGCTTTTTCTTCTTTTTGCGATGTCGTACCGAGCGCGCTGAATCCAGTGGTCCAGCCTCGCCATTGCCCCGACGGCTCGTCAAAAAACAAATGCGAAGCGAGTTCATTGCGCCAGAGACCGTCGCCCATGTCAAAAACAATGATTCCCTCGAAGCGGAGATCAAACACCGACGGGTTCAGGGAAAACACGCCCTGTAGCGGATGCGGCAACGCTCGCCCCCGCACGGTCATGGTCAGCCACACCCGACCCTGATCCAGCAGCGGCGTGCCGTCTCGCGTGGTGATGGCACGAATGTCGGCTTGGCCGCAGCCAGGCGTCAACGCCGAAATCACCTCGTCGATTTCAACCGATGAATGCGGCTCCAAATCGCTGGACAAACAAAACTCAAAACGACGAATCAATTCCTTGCGGCGGAGTTCGAGATGTTGGTTGAAATCGGGATACCCGACCAAATGCGACGTTCCTTCCGACTCGATGTAAAGGTTCGCGCCAACAGCCAACATCTGCACGCGCAGCCGAACCGTCCCCGTCGTGTTCACGCCTTGGGGCCATGCAAATCTCTGCCGGTCCACTTCTTGCCCCGCTTTCGTCACCACCCATTCGATCGCCTCGTACTCGCCGTTGTTGACAACGACGGCTGCGGAAAGGTGGTTGTGCTGATGCCTGTCACGAAACAGCAATCCGATTCGCCCGCTGCCAGCGAACCGGTGCAGACCAAGTTCGTAAGTCGCAAAGGGATTGAAACCTCCGATCCAGCGCGCCGACGACGCGCCGTTTGCGGTCGAGAGTTTCAGCCTGCCGTCGTCGATCGAAACGAGAGACGCGCCTGTTGCGTCTCCCACGACCGGATGCATCAGGTCCAAACCGACGATCGTGGCCGGGGCCAATGCGGCAAGAGGAATCTGTTGGGGCGTGTCAAAGACCATTCGTCGCACGGCTTGCCGAGAAAACTGCAGCGACTGTGGCTTGATCTCCGGCGTCTGGGCCAAGCCATCGATCATCACGACGCAGTGAAAAACAACGCACACCAGCGTTGCAATCGGGCGGCAGGTGTGGGCGACTTTGCAATTTGTCATTGGAAGCGACATTCCGGGGAGAAACAGGAGTCTAGGGCGGACAGACGCAGGCGGCAACCGAATCATAGAGGGAACGATCATCGTCCAGCTGCGTCATTTGACTTCAGTCAAGCCAAATCCGCGACGGTGGGCAAAGCCGCTGTCCTTGACTTGCATCGCCTGGAAGGCGCGTTCGCCGAGCACCGGCGTATCGCTGATCCCGTAGGTTTCTTGAAGACGAACGATCGGCTTGATCATCTGATAGCTCAGCCACCGAAGCCAAACATCGACGCCGTGGCGGCGAACGTGGTCGATGCTCAAGTTGAGGGCTCCGGTGCATAACCCCGGTTGGCCATAGCCCAGTGAGCCGTCGATGTCGACGTGTCGGCGGGTGCTGTGGAGCAGGAATCGGGCCGTCTCCGCATAGCGCGCGTCGCCAGTGCCCAGGTAGACACGGTACAGCAGAACGAATCTCTTCTGCACTGGTGAACGCCACCACGAGGGTGATCGCGAGGAAGGTTCCAAGTCTCATGAGGCGGAATTGCATGATGGAGGCGAATCGACCCAGTTTAGTTGCTCGCGCGGGCGAAGCTTGACCTCGCCCCCTCCATCCTTCGTCTTTTTGTGCATTTCCGGTTGTCGCTCTCTTCGATTTCACGAAGTGCGCGCCGGAGCGACTTCGCGCGCCGCAGTCGACCGAGGTAACCGCGTGTTCGCCCATGCCAGATGCCTGGGCGGCCACCAGATCCTGCGACGACACGCTAAACTGAGGCTAGAAAAATGCTCGAGCCGTTCTTTTCGTCACCCGCCGATCCGCAGTTTTCGAATCCATGATCAGACCATTTTTCGTGTTTCTCGCGCCGCTTGGCTGCCTTCTGATGCTGTTGTTCACGTCGTTGACTCCGTTTCGGATGATGTCGTTGATGGGTGAAATGATGCAGCCCGAATCGCGTGTCTCGAACGTGACCTGGATGGCGCCGGTGGGTGGACTCGGTGCGGTGATGTTTGGTCTGGGCATGATGTTCCTAACGCTCTTACGGCGAAAACCCAAAATCGTCGCCCGGACGTTACTTGGATTCGCAGCGTTATTGATGGTCGTCGGCGCGGCATCCAACGCATTCGGAGACTGGTTGATGATGTCCGCGTTCCGCGATTTGGCAACTGCCGAGAGTATCGACTCCGAAGGCTTTGTGAGTTCGTTTGTCTCGGCCAAAATTCCGATGTTGGTCGGCTATGCTCTACTGCTGGTCGCGACGACTGGCATCGCTACGGCAGCGACCATGATGACAGACAAGGGGCGACTCGCGCGACGCTCGGTAATGATCGGTGCGGTCAGCTTCGCCGTTCTTTTGATGATGGTGTATTGGGGTCAGGCATCGATACTCCCATTCTCAGAGATCCTCGCGCGAAAATCGGTGGAGCCGAGTGCTTTGGCGGGAAGCATCAACGGCATCCTGCGTTCTGATTTCCTTTTCCAAGGATCGGTCTTGGGTTTCGCCGTGTCCACACTGCTCGTGGCGGTCGCCGGCGGAAAACAACGGACCGGTGACTAGAAACAGTGGATGACGCAACGGCACGGGCGTGAGTGTTCATGTGCAAACTTGAGGGACCGTCCAGCTTCAGGCGACCGCTTTTCGGACGTACGATGGCCCCTTCCGAGCCGTCGCCCGTAGGGCTCGCCCCGACGACCTCGAAAGGGCGTCGTACCACCATCCGCTGACCGTATCGCACTCCATCGACGAGATCGTGGGTCTAAGTCGCGTTTCGCGTCATTCCTGACCCGGATCTTGCATCCGCTGACACACTTTCCCCTCTAAGAAGACCGGTTCTATTCGTCCGTGAACAGCGGCTCAAGCCAACGTGGACGATGTGGGGAAGTTACCGAATCGACTCGTGTCTTCCATGCCTGATCGTCGACAACCGAGTCGTCGCTGAATTCAAAGTACGGGAACACAGCTCCACGGCAAAGCAGTCCTTGGCCGTGATCTGGGTACAACACGTAGATTGCCTGGGGGCGTGCCACCGCGATGTGCACGTGATTGCCATTGGCCTGCGTCAGTACGCTCACGCAGCGCATCGCATCGTCGAGCGGATCCGAGGCTGAATGCAATTCGTAGTTCAGTAGAGCAGCAAGTTTTTCGCCGTAGTTTGTGATGAATTGCTCGTCTTCGGCAGTGAGCGACTGTTGCATGAGCTTGGTGCGCAGCGTGTCGATCGAGTCCGGCAAATCGTTGCTGTCTGGATGAAGCGAGTTCAAAGTCTGTAAACTCCAGTCATCGGCACCACCGAAGAAGTCGCGATACGCCTCTGCGAATGAAGCCCAGCTCGTGTCCTTGGCCGCCTCACCGATCAGGCTGAGCGAAAGCAGATGTTCGTCATCGCCCACATCAAACGGAATGGTTTGCAACCATCGGACCGACCGGTAGTGACGTCGAAGTTTATCACTGCGTGTGTGGAGTCCCTCTGGCGTGAAACGCGAATAGTCGATGCCGAGAAACGACGGTCTTGGTTCGCCGAGCCAGTCGGACATGGATTGCCCCGTTCCGCTTTCCACGCGCGCCGTCTCCTCTTGAACGATCCGGCGAATCTCGGAATTGGGTTCATAGCTCGGATCGATCAGCTGACGAGCAACGCCGATGACGGTTTGTGCGCGACGACGGGCCGATCGGGCCACTTCGGAATCAGCGGACCGACGCGTCACAGCAAGACGCTCGTCAAGCATCGGCAGCAGTCTTTCCAACTGTTCAACCTGGCGAAATTCCAGTTTGAGAATCGAGTCTTCGAGAATCCGATGAAACGCATTCAGGATTGAGTCGGATGTGATGAATACCGGATGGTCTTGATTGGCGTACGCTTGATAGAAGTGTCGGAACGCTTCCGACGTCACGGCGACTTTGCGCGACGGATCTGCCTGAAAGACGGCAAGTTGCTCGCGACGCTTCACCGGTTCGTCCCGTTTCATCACATACGAACTGACCAACGCGGTCTGCTCAATCGCACGGTCTGCGTATTTGTCGTTGGAGGGATCGAACTCGACCGAGATTCCTCGAAGTCGTTGTCGTTCGTCATCTGGAAGATCGAAATGACCGGCTTCCCAGCGTTCTCGCAAATGTCGCGGAGGTGGACCGAAGACACTGATGCTGCCGAACCACAACAGCAACCCGACGACGGCGAGCACGCCCGAGATGCCGATCAACAGCCATCGCAGTTTGTTGTTGGCCTTCCGGTCGATACTTTCGTTTATCATCAGCGATCCACCACTGCTTGCGTGTCTTGGGGAAGTTGAACGGAACGGACGGCGCGGACCACCGGCCAACTGGCTCGTCGCTGGTCTGCCTGCAGCCCCACCTTCTTCAATTGCACGTGCTTGAGGCAAAGATTCAGGACTTTTTTTCCGGCTTTCAACTCCACAAGGTGTCGGACACCTTTATTCGGCTTTGAACACCGTTTCGATGATTTTTGCAGCCTCGCTGACGCCGTCGACCGAGGCAATCGTCGCTTGAAAGGCGTTGGCTTTTTCGCTGTATTGTGGGTCTTGCAACAACGTCTGCAGAGTCGTGCGGATCTTCGGCACCGTCAGTTTCTGCAGCCCGATGACGCGGCCCAAACCGTGATGTCGAATCCGCGCGGCGACGCCGGGTTGGTCGTTGGTGATGGGGATGGCCAACATCGGGACACCATGAGCGATGGACTCGAGCGCCGTGTTCAGCCCCGCGTGTGTGATGCACACCGAGGCCTTCTGCAACAGCTCAAGTTGTGGGGCGTAGCCGACGGTGATCGGGTTCCCCGGCAGGTGCGCATACTCGTCGGGAGTGACCTTTGCACCGAGCGAAATGACCAACTGCACCGGCAGCTCCCGGCAAGCCTCGGCAATCATCTCGAAGACCCGGCGAATTTGGTTTTGTAACGTCCCCATCGAGGCGTAGATCAATGGAACGTCGTCCGACAAACGGTCCCAGGGAAAGTCCACCGGCGGACGCGACTCTCGACTATGAAATGGACCGGTGTAGTGTAACGTTTCGTCGATCTGACTTCGGCGAAAGTCAAACTGTGACGGAAGCTGGGTCACCTGGGCCAACTCTGATCGCAGCTCCGTAATCGACCTGTAGTTCGGCAAGCGATTCGCCCGCTGGTATTGGTTTGCGATTGCGACAAGCGGTTTTGCCAGTTGATTTTGTAGACCGTTGAGCAAGCGAATCCCGAGCCGGTCCAACGGACCACCAGCCGGCCCACGGTGGCTGAACACCGGAGGGACGATCGCGTCGAGATTCATCGGCAGTGCATTCGACAATGTCACAAACGGAATGCGTTCGGAACGAGCAATCACGGCGCCGGCGGGTACAACCTGGTCAATGACCAGCCCATCGACTTGATCTTCCCGAAAGCACATCGGAAGTTCACTCAGCCCAATGGTGATCCGGCGTTTCAGCAGTTCGACGGTGAACCGCACCGCCCGCAACCCCGTCAGAGTTCCGAGTTCGCGATAGCTTTCCGCAATCGATTCCTCGCCCAGTTCATGCAATCCATAGGGACGCACTCGAAAGCCGGCCGCTTCGATCTTCGCCACTCCGTTGACGAGCGTGTAGAACGTCACCCGATGACCTCGTCGCTCCAACTCTTTCGCCAGCGTAATCGAGGGATTGATGTGTCCCGGAGACGAAAATGTTACGATCCCAATCTTGCTCACATCATGCCCCTGCGCTGATGATCTGTCAAAGAAGGCGGCATTCGGCGGACGGCCACCGGGCGAAACGCTGCCGCCGTTGGGCCGCGATGCCGATCAGATGATACATGATTTTAAAGCACGATGCGTGGCAAGCGAATCCGTGGCAGACGAAGCCAGCCGTCGTGGATCCACAACGTGCACCACCGGTCTGCCCCTGCGGACAGCCGAACACGGCCTGTCATTTCGCTTTGCCCTTCAAGACGCTGAAATCAGTAGGATCGAATTGGACCTGCCAACTTCCGCCCTCTGAGCTCTTCCCGAATTCATGAAGACATCACCCATCCCCTGGAAACGATTCTCAGTCACCAACACCGCGATCGGAATTGGCGACAAAAACGGAAATCGATCAGCTTCGGAAACTGGATTGCTGTCCATTCAAAGCAACACCGTGCGAAGGTCTCCGATCAGAGCGCAGCGCATGACCAATCTTCAACACGTCGCGTCCGGGTGGAAAACCCAGACGCAATTGTCGTACGAAGTGAAGTCGCAACCTTATTTCTTCGGCGCATCCGCTTTTGCCGTTGATTGACCCTTGCGATTCACTCGATGAAATCTGATCAAAGGTGTGTCTGGAATGTCTTTGCCATTCTCTTTCATCTTCTTCATTTGCCATGTATGCGTGTCCTCGTCAATGACATTCAAGTACGAAACGCCTTCCAGCATTGTTCCATCGCCCGCTGTGTAGGACCACGTAAGGACCCATGCGTCGCGTTCTTTTTGCCATTCGCCGGTGCCAGACCCGCCAATGACACTAAAGAGCCAGTGAATGGTCTTTTTGGTTTTTGGATCACGACCAATCATCTCAAGCCCCTCGTGAACGGTCTTGCCACCAATTTCGTCGCGAAACTTAAGGCGAATGTAGTTCTTGTTCTGCATCCACGAGTATGCATTCGTGGTCCGAACTTTCGCACCCACCGGATAAGCTTCGCTGAGCATTGCTCCTGATTGAACCTGCCAGCTGCCCTCCCAGTCACCAATCATCCACTGCATCGCTTTCAGCTGTTCGTAGTCAGGCCCCGGCTCGCGTGCGAACGCATGACCAACCAGAAAGATCGATCCAATCAAGCACATCAGCGTTCGTGTCATTTCAGTCTCCCAAAATAGGTTGTCGGTGCCGAACGATCTCCGTCACACGGCGTGAGCGGTTGATTTTGATCTCAACAAGTGGATTCGACCGAGCGTTCAGGTGCACGGCTTTGTTCCTCGATTCACGTCGGTTTCTCGGCCGCGTATTGGATCCGGCCGATGGCAAGAGGATACCGAGGCGAAACAGACGAATCAAATCGTTGTGGGTGAAACGCAGGCCATCGGAAAATCATCCTAGTGCTTTGTTCCAATTTGCAATTAGGGTTGGCCAGCGAAAAGGGGTCAGACCCCAATAGTGCGAAGCACCCTTCGGGCCGTTCCGGCTATTGGGGTCTGACCCCTTTTCGCGAATCTCTCATCGACCCGAACATTGAAATGGAACAAAGCACTAGGCTCGGCGAACGACCTTTGTGCTGACGAACGGTCCAGCACACAGATCGAAAGCAAGCGCAAGTTCTTTGAATGGCTGCGGTCCAGTCTTTTCGGTCCGCCCGTTTGTCGGCAGTGTTGCGTCTTACTCCTACACCTGAACGAACCCGTCGATGCGGATGTGCATTTCCGCACGCATGGAAGCCGAAAGTGCGCTTGGTTGGGAAGCGGATTAGGTGTTGCGGTTTTTCAGACTGCGGCGGCAGCAGACGCGTTTCATTTCATCGACCGGCGAGGTTTGAGCACCGCCCCTTGGCGCGTCGGTCAAATCCACAAACGTGCCGAGCGATCGCACCGAACAGAGAAAACGCAATTTCTTCGCGCAGTCGGTTGCATCGACCGACGCGAGTTCGCTAAAACGCTTCGCTGCATGCTTCGCCAAATCTCAGACCTGATTTAATGGTGACGCATTTCGAAGGCAAAGACCAAGACGGGAAGCGTGTTACGATTGATGCTCGCTTTGAACGAATTGATACGACTTCCACACCTGAAGAGTTTCGCGAGTTTGGAGAGCTCATGGTGGGACGGTGGTCAAGTGATGTCACGGTGATTGCACCCTGGCCAGGGTAAGACAAGAAAGCCGGTGAAAAGATCATCGGCTACGCGAACCGTCGTTGGGTTTCAGATCGGAGACTTCGTTTCGGTCGGATAGACTGAAAGTAGAGCCACCCTCCCTACCGCATGGAGAGAGCATTCATGCATCGTCCCCACAAGAATCACTTTAGCGGCTGCGTCATCGGTCAGTGCCTGGGCGACGCGCTGGGGGTTCTCCGTGAAGGCTGGCCACGGGAGGACTGTGAGGTCTATGTTGCCGGCCCGTTGCGGTCATGGCTGCAGGGACAACTGGACGAGAACGCTTGGTCGGGACAGTACACAGACGACTCACAGCTGGCTCGCGAACTGATGCAGAGTTTCGTCGACTGCGGCGAATTCAATCCGGCGGATTACGCCAAGCGGATCGCCGCGATCTTCGTGGAGGACCGGATCGTCGGTCGCGGGATGACGACCCATCATGCCGCGATGCGTCTGGCGGCCGGTCTGTCTTGGGACGAAGCCGGAACGCCGGCGCCAGCAGCTGGCAACGGCAGTGCCATGCGGGCCGGCCCGATTGGGCTGATGTTTGGGGACGTGCGTCACGTGATTCAAGCTGCCTGCGATCAGGGTCGAATCACGCACCAGGATCCGCGGGCCTCGGCCGGTGCGGTAGCGATTGCCATTGCCGTTCATCTGGCTCTGCGATCGAAAACAATCGACCCACCAGCCTTTGTTTCCCAACTGGCGGAATTCACGGCGACGATTGATAAGGGCTTCGCGGAAAGCCTGCGACAACTGTCGGATTTTTGGGAGCTTTCCGTGGAGGAGGCTGTCGATCGAATTGCGGTGCTGGGGCAGGAGCCAGGAGCAAAAAGCGACTGGGACCGCATCTCACCCTTTGTCGTTCCCAGCGTGATCTGGAGTCTTTATGCATTCTTGAAATCGCCTGACGACTACGCGGCGGCTGTCAGCACGGCGATTCGCGTCGGGGGAGACGTGGACACGACGGCCGCCATGACGGGAGCAATCAGTGGAGCCTATTTGGGGCTGGATGCACTGCCTGCACACTTGGCAGAACGCGTCCATGATCGCGGCACTTGGGGCTACAAAGCCTTGGTGTCGCTTTCGCACAGGTGTTTTGAACTCTCTGCCGGACGTTGACTCTCCAGCCAGGTTCACCTGCTTCGTGCACCAGAGCCGTCGCTTGCAGTGAATGATCTGACCGCTCTTTGGCCAGCTTGTTCGCCGCGAGCCTACGGAGTTCTTCATCAACGAGCGGTAGGAGTTCGTCGGCGGCTTCATACTTCGTTTCTCCTTGTTGATGATTTCCCGGAGTGCGGACAAAACTTCTGCCTGGCAAGTTCCCGGGTAGGACATCGGCTTCTAAGCTCTCGATCAATTCGTCGCATTGCTCGACTAGTTCTTTCCTCCGAAGCTCCTCTGCGTCTTCCTTTGTCGAAGCGAACCCGTACCGATCGAATATCCCACGATCAAAACGTCCTGCTACACGTGCCACTTCACGCCCCAGGACCCTGCCACGGTTTGCGACCTGCGATACGCTGGGTTTCATTCGAAGGCCTAAGAAAATCCACCACTCTGGATTCATGATCTTGGACATCGCTGACATCGCTGGTGGAAGTGTGGAACCGATGGAAAACGAGTGAAGTCACCCACAGATTCTGCGGAAGACCCAAACAAAAAACAAAGTCTACCACCCGGTTTCGCTGCCGAATAAAAAAAGCATTTTCACTGAGGCATCGCTCCGGCCTTTCTCGCTTTTAAAGGTGAATGCGGTGAATTCGTTGCGGAGCGGTAGGTGGCACTTTCGGGCCAAGTACGGATAACGTGCTCGCCGAGCGTGCCTCCACTGACCGACGACGTCGGTCCGCTGGAATCGCTTCGATCCGCGTCCGGGTCTCGCCTCGGCGTCCGATCGTTAGCCAGTTCCGTTTTCAAAGTGGTTACACGGGCTGTTTGGGTTCTCATTTCCGTTTTTGCTGAACAACTGACTGCAACAGTCCTTGCGCCGTCCTCACGGTTTCGCAGTGGCTCGCGTTGGGCCGCAAAGTGAGCACGGAGATCTACCTGAGAGATGAGCATGAAAAAGCTGCAACGCCGGCGGCGGAAGTACAACCGATTGCACGCATTCGAGGCCCTTGAGTGCCGGAGACTGTTGGCCGGTGATGGCGACCTTGATCTCGGTTTCGGAACGGGGGGGACCGTGGCGACCGACGTTATCTCTGGCGATCAGGCGAAAGATCTCGTGCGGCAGGTGGACGGAAAACTGGTCACGGTCGGTACCTCGGTGGTTGGGAGCGCCGTGCAATTCAGTCTCACGCGACACAATGCGGACGGGACGCTCGACGGCTCCTTCGGGACAGGCGGTATCGTCTCCACCGATTTCGGAGTGCCTGGAGGCGGGGGCTTCGAGGCGGGAGTTGTGCAAACCGACGGCAAGATTGTAGCGGCCGGTTTCTCTGGAAATCGTATCGCTGTCGCGCGGTTTAACGCAAATGGGACGCCCGATACGTCGTTTGACGGTGACGGGATTGCGTTGGTCTCGCCACTTGGGAGTAGCAGCTCTATTCGTGATGTTGCCATTCAGACCGACGGGAAAATCATCGTCGCTGGCACCAATTTCAACGACCTGCTCGTGGCCCGCCTCGAATCCAACGGTGCGGTCGATTGGAGTTTCGGGTCGTCGCTGGGGCAGGCGGCCATCGATTTCGGGAGTAGTGAAGTCGCGGACGCCGTCGCCATCCAGGCCGACGGCAAGATCTTGGTAGGGGGCCACATCGGCTCCGAAGCCGACGGCCTCGTCGCTCGCCTGTTGCCGAATGGGACCGTCGATTCCCAATTCGGCGATGGCGGGAAGTCCATCATCGATTTCGCCGGAGGCGGGCTGACCGGCGATAAAATTCTGGACCTCGCCTTGGACGACGCAGGTCGCATCGTGTTCGGCGGTCGGGCGCGCACGGGTACGTCTTCGGAGTTTGTCGTCGGGCGGCTGACGGCGGGCGGTGAGCTCGATGCGTCCTTCGGCGGAGGCGACGGGGTCGCTCTGAATGGAGTAGGATTCGAAATTCAGGAAATCGTGCTTCAGAAGGACAGCAAAATCTTGGCGGCTGGTCGAGGCAGCGGCCCGGCTATCGCGCGCTATAACACGGACGGCAGCCTGGACACGAGATTCCGCGACGGAGGCTACTTTGAAGACGGGACCGAGTTGCAAGCCCAAGCAATCGTCCTCCTGCCCGACGGGAATTTTGTGACCGCGTTGTTCGGTGCCGACTTCATCCTACGACGGTTTATAGGCGGGACGCCTGAGGCTCAAGCAGGCGGTCCGTACGCCATGTACGAAGGCGATACGCTGTTTCTCGATGCCGCAGCCTCTACCGATTCCAACGGCGACGCGATCACGTATGGCTGGGAACTGGATGGCGACAACGATTACGACGACGCCGGAGGAGCTTCACTCGGGCTATCCTGGTCGACCTTGGTCCAGAACGGCATCGCGGCGGACGGAAATTTCACGATCGGAGTCCGCGTCACCGATCCCGACGGCAAATTCAGTGACGCGACCGCTGCACTGACCATCACGGATCCGCCTGCGTTCACGGCCGGAGATCCCTACGAGCTATTCGGCCCAAACGGGCTGGTACAGACCGATTTTCTGTCGTCGAATCGTGATCTCAGCCCCGACATCGCGCGACAGCCCGACGGCAAAATCGTGCTCGTCGGTGAAACGAATGCCACGCTTCGCAATATGGTCGTGACGCGTTATCTACCCGACGGCACGCTCGATTCGAGTTTTGGACAGGGCGGCATTGTGATTCCGGATCTGCCCGGGACGCATTGGGCCGAAGCGGTCGCGATTCAAGCGGACGGCAAGATTCTCGTCGCTGGTAGTCAAGCCAACAAGATTGCGGTGCTGCGGTTGTTGCCCAACGGCGCGCCCGATACATCTTTTGGCGACGGCGGACTTGTCTCGGCTGGTCCCGGCAGTTCCAACCGCCTATTCGGCGTGGACATGGCCATTGACGGGGCGGGCAACCTCGCGGTCTTAGCAAGAACATCGAACTCGTCCGCTCCCACGAGCCTCGACTTCTTTGTCGCACGCTTCCTCGGCACAAACGGCGATCTGGACCCGACCTTCGGATCGGCGAGTCCCCACGGCTCCGGCCTGGTTTCGGTGGATTTCAATAACGGTTTTGATCAACCGACCGCCGTGGCGATTGGAGCAAACAATGCAATCGTCGTCGTCGGCCGCACGAAGGAGCTGGTTTCCGGATCCAACGATGATTTCGCCATCGCACGGCTCTCCAGCAACGGGGAACTCGATTCTACGTTCGACGGCGACGGCACCAAGGTCGTTGACTTTGGATTCGGCAACGACGAAGCGCGAACGGTTGCGGTGGACGCCTCCGACAGGCTCGTGATTGCCGGACGAGCGGAAAGTGCCTCCTCCACCGATTTTGCCGTTCTCCGCATGGATGCGGCCGGAAATCCAGACGCGACATTTGGATCGAGCGGTCTTTTGACCATTGATGTTGGGTCATCGTTCGATATCGCCACCGATGTTGCTTTTGACGGGACCGATCTGGTGCTGGTCGGCTTGGGGCCATCGGATCTGCCCGTCCTTCGCCTGCAGGACGATGGGGCGCCTGACCCGAGCTTTGACGCCGACGGCATTCAGACGATTGATTTTGGCGCTTCGAATGACCGTGGCAACGCGATTCTCGTCGATGGCTCCGGGACGATTACCGTCGCCGGGGACACCTTCTCTCAGGACTTTGTGTTGGCCCAACTGGATAGTACGGGGCAATTGAGCCCCGATTTTGGGGACGGCGGGAAAGTCGTCACGGATATCCAGTCGCCCGGACGTAATATTGGAAATGCCGGATTGGCTCTACCCGACGGCAAAATGGTGGTCGCCGGCAGCTCTGGACCCTCACCCTTCGAAGATTTTGCCGTAGCCCGCTATCAGGCTGACGGGACGCTCGATCCGAGCTTCGGCGTTGGGGGCCGGGTTGTGTTCGACTCGGGCGACGGCGAGGAAGCCAATGAGGTTCTTCGGACACCTGACGGCGGATTGCTGATCGTCGGTGGTTCGAGCGGTGCTTTACGCGTCATCAAGTTACTGCAGGACGGCACCCTCGATGCAAGCTACGGCAATGCCGGCTTGGCCCAGCATTCGCTTAGCTTTTCGAGTGCGGATTTGGCTCGAGCCCGTCTGGATACTGCTGGCCGTCTCGTTGTGGGGCAGACCTATCGCGAAGGGGCCACCGGGAATTACGACTTCGCCGTGGTGCGGCTGCTGCCCAACGGCGACCTGGATTCGGGATTTGGCAGTGGCGGAACGGCACGCATCGATTTTGGCGGCACCGACCAGCTTGTGGACCTGGCAATGGACAGTACCGGCCGGATCGTTGCCGTTGGTCTCTCTGTGAACAGCGGCATACAGCAGTTGGCCCTGGCTCGCGTCCTGGACACAGGTGCTCTCGACACGTCCTTCGCCTCCGGTGGCAAGGTGACAGATGGGTTGGGTCAGGCCTCACTTGGCGGAACAGCCGTGACCCTGGATACCGAGGGCCGGATTCTTGTGGGCGGCGGTCCTTTGATTGCCCGCTACTTGAATGACGGCACACTGGACACAACGTTCGCGGCGGGGGGCGTCCTGACCGATACTTCGACCTTTGGCCAGGTCCTCGATGTTGAAGTCTTCGATGATCGCATCGTCGCCTTACGCGGTTCCTCTCCGAACTTGATCAAGCGTTACTTCCAGGACGGCACTCCCGACACGGAATTCGGGACCCGCGGTGTTTCCGTGTATGGTGGTCGCATCCTGCAGCACTTATCGGGCAAGTTGATCACCGTTGGTACAAGTTCCAGCAACGGACCAACGGGATTCGATTTTGCCGTCGCAATGAACCACAACCGACCGGGCGACGACGATGCGGACGGCTTGAGCGACGACGTGGAATCGGGAGCTCCCAATTCGGGTGATGGTAACAACGATGGCATCCTTGACAGCGACCAGGAGAATGTCGCCTCGCTGCCCAATTCGGAAAATGCGCAGTACGTGACACTGGCCTCGGAACCCGGAACGACACTCGAATCTGTCTTAGCTCAGCCGAACCCATCCCCGGCCGATGCACCTCCAACCGCGCAGTTTCCAGTCGGTTTCTTCGACTTCAATGTTCAGCTGGCTCCGGGTACGACATCAACCACGGTGACCGTCTTTTTGCCGACGGGCACCACTGCGAGCACTTGGTACAACTACGGTGCGACTCCCGACAATCCGACCCCGCATTGGTACGAATTCGCCTTTGACGGTCAGACCGGCGCCGTCATCAACGGCCAACAGATCACCCTGCACTACGTTGATGGCCAGCGCGGCGACAGCGACCTGACGGCCAACGGCACCATCACCGATCCAGGTGCCCCCGCCATCCAGCCAGGACTGATCGTGCGTCTCGATGGTGCCGATCTTCTTGTCACCGAGACAGGCGGCAGTGCCAGCAACAACGACCTGCGAGTCCAGAAGCACGGCAGCGATCTCGTGATCAGCAGTCCGAGCGAGATCATTCAGTTGGATTCGTCGGTGGTCGGTACCGGCGGCAGTACGAATTCCGTGACGATCAGCCCGTCGCAAAACCCGGGGATTACCGGTTCCATCGTTTTCGATCTGCTCGGCGGAGATGATGCGCTCACCGTCGATCTCGCCGGCGGCGACCTGCCGTTCCCCGTCCGCGTGGACGGAGGCTCCCAATCGGTCGGTGGAGTGGGAGACCAGCTTTTCGTCGAAGGTGCCGGCACGGTCGCCACCGCAAGCTTCGACCTGACAACCCCATCAGCCGGCATTCTCACCATCGACGGCTACGGACCGATTGAGTTTGTGGATGTCGAACCGATCGAGACTGCTTTTGCCATCGGTTCTTTAAGCTTCAACTACGGGGGTGCAGCGGATTCCGTCGTGGTCGGCGACGGTGGAATTGGCAAAACGTCGATTTCCTCGGGGGCCGGCGCAACGATAAATTTCCTGAATCCGACTTCCGCTTTAATTGTCAACGCGGGTGGCGGCGGCGACGTGGTCACCATCCAAGGAGTCGGCAGCGGCTACGACGCCGACCTCAACGTTGCCAGTGACGACGTGGACGTCAGTGCCGCGACCGATCTTGGGACCGGTACCGCCTGGTTTGGACCGTGGATGGCCGGTGCCGACATGACATTGGGATCGGCCACCGGCTTTGCGGTTGGCGATGCGGATTTGGATCGAATCACCGCGGCCAAGGTACGGCTGGGCGACACGACTGCCGGATCCTTTGTGATTGGCGAAACGGTTCGTTCGGCAACAGTTCAAGAGCTGCTACTACAGGCCGGCGGTACGGTGACTCGGACGGGAGCGGGGCGGCTGCTTCAGGATCGCGTGGCCATTGATGCCGGCGGTGAAATCCAACTCGGTGCTTCTGCCAATCGTGTGGATGTTGTAGCGCTGCGCAGTGCATCCGGTAACGTCAATTTTGGCAACGGCCAGAGCTTTGCGGTCGGGGAAGTCGCTGGCGTGGCCGGCGCCTCCGCGTCAGGAGGCGTGGCGTTGACGGCCTTCTCCGGGAACCTCACGA
Organism: Stieleria sedimenti; assembly: GCF_025060895.1. Taxonomy (GTDB): domain Bacteria; phylum Planctomycetota; class Planctomycetia; order Pirellulales; family Pirellulaceae; genus Stieleria; species Stieleria sedimenti. The sequence goes on from NZ_JANZKV010000062.1 coordinate 125,823, forward strand.
TCGACAACTCATCCGCCCTGAATGACGTCGATTCAGGCTCGACGGTCATCCTGACGGGAAGCGGTGACAATGCCACCGCCACGATCGCCGCTTCCGCGCGGGTGTCGGGCGATGTCGTCGACTTTAGAATCGACGAAGTGGAACTGGCCGGGTCGGTAGTCGCGGGAACTCAGGTCAACTTCCGTACCAACGATTCGATCGATCTCGGCGCGGTCGGTGACACGACGGCGGGCGTGCTTGAGTTCTCCAACGACGAACTGAATCGCGTGACTGCACCGGTTGTTGAATTTGGACGCTCCTCAAACGCATCGATCTCGATCAGTGATCAGATCTCGGCCAACAGTGTCCAGAATCTGCGGCTTCGCACTGGCGGTTCCGTAACACAAACTGGAAGTGGGGTTCAACAAGATCGTCTTGCCATTGAAGCGGGAGGTGATATCGCATTGGGTTCGGGAGCCAATCAAGTTGGCACGATCTCCCTTCACAGCTCGGGCGGAAACGTCAATCTTGCCAACGGCACGAGTTTCACCGTGGGCGAAGTGGCTGGCCAAGCCGGCGTTTCGACTGCTGGCAGCGTCTCACTGATTGCCAACACCGGTGTCATTACCGTCACCAATACTTCGGCAGCCGACGACGTCTCCGCATCACAGACGATCCTCTTCATCGGGCTCCAGAACGATGCATCGTTGACGCTCGATGCGGGAGCGGTGATTCGTGGTAACGTGATCGATTTTAGGATCGATGATGTGGAATTGATGGGCAACGTACACGCCAGTTCTGCCGTAAACTTTCGCACGCTCGACGCGGTCGACCTTGGCGCGACGGGTGATACCCAGTCCGACGTCTTAGAGATCTCCAACGCAGAATTGAACCGCGTGGTCGCACCGCTGGTCGAAGTGGGTCGCTTTGGCACGGGCGAGATTCAGATCAGCGACGTGATGGCGCCCACCGGCATCGATACACTCAGCTTGCGCACTGCCTCCGGGATCAATGACGGGCCAGCCGGAGCTTTGATTGTCCCGAGCCTTGGAATTCGATCGGTCGATTCTGTCGTTCTCGACAACGCCACGAGTGGCAGCGGCAACTCGATTCAAGTCGTCGCGGCGCAGGTAACGGGCGCGGACGCTGGATTTACCCTCGAAAACAACGGTCCACTGACCATCGGCACGGTCAACGGTATCGAGGGGATCACGACCAATGGTGGTGGCATCACGACCGTCACACACAGTCCGCTTTCAGTACTGGCCAACGTCGGCGAGACCGGGGGCGGAGACATTCGCTTGGTCTCCACCAATGATGGTGGGCAAGACGATGACCTGCTGATTAATGCTTCGATTTTGACCACCGGAGGAAATGGAAAGGTCGTGCTCGATGCGGGAACCGATCTGATCGTCACCGATTCCGGTAGCAATTTCATCCAAACGGTCGGTTCCGGAGTGATCGAAGCGACCGCCTCTGGCGCGATTCGAATTGATCTTGGCGTCAACTTATCTCAAGACGCAGGTTCGCCGACCTTTACGGGCGATGAACTGAGCCTTCGCGGCACCGAGGGTGAAGATCAAATCTCGTTGACCTCGCCCTCCTCCGGCGGTCTCGTTGAAGTCGCTTTCCAAAACGCCATCTTTGCGACGATTCATCTGCCCAACCTGGCGTTGATTCAAGTCAACGGCGAAGGCAGCGACGATGTGATCACGATTGATGCATCGGTCACCAATACCACTGAATTGTCAGGGGGTGACGGCCAGGACATCATCCAGGGCGGCGGAGGCGTCACTCGCATCGACGGCGGGGCCGGTGACGACGAGTTGATCGGAGGTGCCGGATCCAACACACTGATCGGCGGCGAGGGTGATGACACGTTGGTAGACGGCGGTGGAATCAACGATGTCGTCGATCCCTCGGGAACGGATACCTTTGTCGAAGGTGGGGGAACCAACGTTTTCTTGGGGCCGACCGGAACAACAAACGAAGACGCGAGCCAAGTCTTCGGAGAACTGATTGTCGTGGACGCCAGCGGCAATCAACTCGATATCGCGTTCTCTCCGCAAACCGATGTGGGGGGCGACTTTGGCTTCTTCACTCTCTCAGCGAATGGCGAGTGGATTTACACCGTGAATGCATCCGTCCTGCAAGATCTCAATGCGGGTGATCAGGTACAGGACACGTTCGCAGTCGCCTCGGTCGACGGTCAACTAACACAGAGTGTCGTGATTCGAATCCACGGTCGTAACGATGTTGCCACGGTCAGTGGAATCTCTTCCGGATCAACCAATGAAGACAGCGACGCACCGGTTAACGGCATTCTGATCGTTGCTGACCCCGATGATGGCGAGTCAGAATTCGAACCTCAGGTGGACGTTGCGGGTTCGTTCGGACGTTTCAGCATCGCGGAGAATGGCACATGGAGCTTTTCCCTTGATCCCGTGGCCGTCCAGACCCTCAATGCAGGCGATCAGGTGACAGATGCATTTGTCGCCCGGTCATTCGACGGTACCGCCACGCAACAAGTTCTGATTCAAATTGCAGGGCGTAACGACGCCGCAGTGATCGGCGGAGTGACAACGGGAACCACGAATGAAGATTCATCGGAGGCAATCACCGGCCAACTCACCGTCGCCGACCCGGATGAAGGGGAATCGGTATTCATCGCGCAAACGAACAGCGTGGGGGCGTTTGGCCTATTCAGTTTGGCGGCTAGCGGCCAATGGACATTTGCACTCGACTTGCCATCCGTCCAAAACTTGAATGCTTTGGATCAAGTGAGTGACGTGTACACGATCAAGTCAGTTGACGGCTCGGCATCCCAAGTAACGATCTGGATCAACGGCCGGGCCGATCAACCGCAGGCGGTTGCGGACGCTTTCACCGTGGATGAACTTGGCGCCTTGGTCATCGATGCGTCCGCTGGGTTGTTAGCGAACGACCTGGATCCAGACAGCGGAGGAACTTTATCAGTCGATCAGGCCCCCGTTTCGCCTCCGTCCTTCGGGACCCTGGCACTCGCGAGCGATGGCAGCTTTGTTTACCTTCCGGAGGTGGGATTTAGCGGAATCGATAGCTTTGAGTATCAAGTCGTGGATGATTCGGGTCTCACGTCGATTGGCAGGGTCACCGTGACGGTCCAACAGCAGGCAAATGGCACCGTCAACCGCGTATCCTACTTCGACCGGGGCGTGGTCGGCCAAGCCGCCGTGGTCAAAGGAACCGAAGTCGGTGATGAGATCGACATTCGAATCGACAGCGAGGGGCTGTTCAGGATTGACCTTGCTTCCGATGGGGCCGCCAACCAAAGTTTTCAGATCGATGCCGCCATCACGCGATTCTATGTCTTGGGGTTGTCAGGCGATGACAAGATTAAAGTGCTTGCGAACACAACGGTCCCGGCCTGGATTTACGGCGGCGACGGAGATGACCAAATCCGCGGCGGCGCCGGTGACGACGTGATCTTTGGCGGGGCCGGAAATGATCATGTCGCCGGCCATATCGGTCGTGACTTGCTCGTGGGTGGGGTCGGAGCCGATAAGATTCTCGGCAACAACGACGACGACATCTTGATTGCGGGACGAACCGTCCACGATCCCAACGTCGCAGCGGTCAATCGCATCATGGCCGAATGGCTTTCATCGACAGACTACGCCCTACGCGTCAACCATCTTAGGAACGGTGGTGGCTTGAACGGCAATGTCGTTTTGAGTGAGAACACGGCCTTTCGTGATAACGAACGAGATATGCTTGTCGGTGGAGGTGGAATGGATTGGTTCCTCGCCAGCGAGGACGAAGATTCCATTCATTCAAGCAAGGACGAGGTATTCACCGATCTCGAGTTGCAATGGTTCGCAAGTAACTAATTTTGGAACGGGCCTACGCGATTGCCGCGTTCGGTGCTAAGCCGAAGCGTCGGGTTACGTCCCCCTTGGGAGTGTCTTTCAATCTCGTCAGGAATCGTGCCAGGTTTTCCACGAGGAACTGGTCAAAGCGACCAATATTCTCGGGACCACCTTTCTTTCCCGCGGCGTGCGCCAATCCGTGCCAGTCGGGTTTTAACCCCAGGACACCAGGAAACGCTCTTGCGCGCGACGGACCATAGCTTCCAATTTGATACGTGGAAATCCGCGTCAAATCGGTCTGGAAGGCGAGGAACTGAAGGTCGTAGATCGCTTTCAAATATTCTTTGGGTGCATCGACGGTCGCATCGAGCGCGATGGAATCACGGTCGACGTGTGGAAGCGGAATGTCCAGCCAACTGCTTGACCGCTGGATGCGATGTTCCACCTCTCGCACGGATGTTTCGAACTCGGACATCTTCCGCTGGTCAGCGACGCCCAGCTTGTGACGCAGGGATTTCGATTGATCCATCACCAAGTCGAGAATGCTCTCGGAGTTCTGCAGTTTGCTTCGGTCTTGTTTGCTGGCACCATCCTGGCCAAATAAGCGTTCAAAGACCTGTTTGGGATCCGACAGCGCGGGTATGGGTTGCCCCTTATCGGTGTATGAAAGCGTCGTCGTTCGGCATCGCAACTCCGAAAGGAAACAGGATAGCGCACATCCGCCGGGGCAGCAGTCGCTGCTCAGCAGAACTGGGTGCGCCCATTGCCTCCAGCCACGGCAGCGCCATGCTGACTCCCGCTGCTCGGAACACGCTGCGCCGACTGAGTTGCCAGGATTTTTTCATGACGTGGTTACGGTCCTTCACGCTTCCGCGTGCGAGAGGAAGCCGTTGTTTTCAGTTCAAACTCACCGTGTCGAGGAAATTCCTTCAAGTCCAAAATGAACTCCGGCTTAACCGGTTGGTGACCAGCGACTTTCTTCTTCGGTAAATCGCCGATAGCCGTCGTCGTCTGGGAGAATTCGTGCAATTTTGGACGTTCGCCTATCACAATGGCTTCCGCTAACGAGCGGCGGGCAATGTCCAGGTACATCTCGATTTGCGTAGGCGACATTTCCAGGGTCGCACCATCATTCAGAAATCCTTTCGGCGAGATCGGATCCGGTGGCAGGTTGCGGGCGAAGTCCAGATCGACTCCCAACAGATCACGCATCGCATTCGCATATTCGTATCTCGTTGGATACCCGCGCAAATCCCGCGACAAGACTGCAAAACGGAAGGGCTTACTGGTTTCGGCCCAGGATGAGCCAGCATCAGTCCATCGTGACATACAGTTCCAAGGTGACTGACTCTCAACGGAGGACGTCAGTCTTTCTTTGGGGCAACTCACGCCTTCACCATAACCGGCAGTCACCGGTCCGAATGGGTGTCTCACAACAGCGTTCTTTCAATGTCCACTACAAGCGTAGTTGACTCGCAACCACTACACATGTAGTATGTTTTTCATGAACGAGCCAAATATCTCTGAATCCGAATGGGCAGTCATGGAGGTGCTCTGGGAAGCCTCGCCACAGACAGCGTCCGAGGTCACTCGAGCTCTGAGTCCATCCACCAACTGGGCCGAAAACACCGTGCGCACGCTCCTCACCCGACTGGTGAGAAAGCGGGCATTGAAGATCGGCAAAAATAAGTCCGGCACGCAGACGTTTCGGCCCTCTATCTCGCGAGAGAAATGCGTCAAAGCTGAGAGCGATTCATTCGCTCAGCGCATCTTCGGGGGAGCGGCCAAACCTCTCATCATGCATTTTGCTCAAAACAGCCGCCTCACAGCGGAAGAAGTTGCGGAGCTAAAGCGAACCCTCGACGAATCACTCAAATCCTAAGCGTGAGCGGGCATGTCAATGATTCCAATCTTCAGCTGGGTTCTCGCTTCCTCAATTCGAGCGTCGCTTCTGGTGCTGGTCGTCCTGCTTTTGCAGCGACTGCTGCGGTCTCGGCTAACAGGGCCACGCGAATCGCAGCTTGTGGTTACCAAGGACCGAGCGTTCTGCCTGCTCAGCTTCAAGGCCTACAACTTCGATAAGGTGCGCCGTTGGTTGATCCCGAGCGGAAAGTATGCCACGGGGAGAATCGGTGTTTCGAAGGCTCCCTATACCGAGTGGACATGGACGCCAACCAACCTGAAATTTGGTTATCCCAACCTCCTGGTTCTGAAAGACGCGAGTGTTGTTTCGTCCGTATTCATCGAAGGTGACGAAGCGCATAGCGTGCTTTGTCGGATTGACCCATCGACGGGTCAAATGACCGAGCTTCTGCGATTTCCGACCGGCGGCATCAGACAGCCGGTGGGCATGGCTGAACATGACGGGCACCTCTGGGCCAGCTTTTATGAGGCGCCCCAAGAAGGCGAGAAATCAGTCATGTTGAAGGTTGCAAAAATCAAGCTAGTAAACCAGTCACCGACGGCCTTTTCACAGCACCCCCTCTCCAAGGGAGCGTGGACGTTCAAGAACGAAAAACCTGAGAGCGTCACATTCGATTACGGGACGGAATTGACGGCCAGGGAGGTCGATCGACTCTCCAACTGTACGAGCCTCACTCGAATCGTTATGGGATATGTGGGAGTCGACTCCGAATACGTCACCATTGAAGGCGATCTTCTGAAGCTTGGGCGATTGAAAAACCTGAAGGACGTCCATTTAAACAAAGACGGAATCAATGACGATGACCTCAAATTCATCGCCCTATTACCCAAGATCCACACTCTCGAATTCAACGCGGACAATGGGTATGACGGAGCACCAATTTGCACGGATCGCTGCGCCGAACATCTTCGCTCCGTAAAGACACTTCGAAGCCTGGTGATCCACGATGGGCAGTTCACGGACAAGTTTGTCGCGAAAATCACCGAGGGTCTGTCCAACTTAGAAGTCCTGTCCCTAAATTCGGCGGAACTGACGGACGAATCACTTCGACTCATCGCAGATCGATGCAAGAAACTGAAGTCTCTTTCGATCGCATCCGACCACTTCACTGCTGAAGGCCTCAAGCACCTCGACAAGTTGAACGATTTGGAGGAACGGGCAGTGAGTTCGCCGGCCCTCAGCAAGAGGAATGACCCAAAGGAAATTTTGAAACTTTTGGGGACGTGGGAATACGTGTCAGCGACTTATGAAGGAAAGCCAAGTGAATTCGGAGAAGATGAAACGATCACACTAACAGAAGATAGTTGGACGCTGCGACGTAACGGAAACCGGTGCATGGAAGGTGGGCTCCTTTGCACGCAGTCATCAAAATCCAGAATTCGTCCGACGAGGAACGAAAGCTGTCCTTCTTTTGCCAGATCATCTCGCAAAACAGCAAGAATCCCAGCGACGCTTTTGTGTTCACGGGGCGGACCTACGAAATGACCATGTACCATTCTGCGTCGGGGACGCACTTTGCAGCGGATTAGGGCGTTACTTGGGATGCGGAACACAAGGCGATGGAGTTCAATCTGTCGAACGTGTCGGGAGTCCTGGGTCACTGTGTTTGAGGGCGAAGTCGAGCTTGGCGATCGCGAGTTGCGGCAGCGCGTCGTCACGGGTAGCGCCGTGCGGCTCAGCCAAGCAGGCGGGACGCCACGGGAATCGATCTCGTACGACACAACGCCGTTCCAGCAGACGTGGAAAAGCTCATTTGGAATCGAAGGTCTTCACGGTGACGTGCGATTTGCTCAGCCTGGTGAACGTGAATCTCCCAGCACGGTGATCGATCCACGTTCCTTGTTGTTGATTCCCGAAAGCGAAGGAGTGTGGGCACCACGCGGTGCACACTTTTCTGACCGGAGTCAATGCCGCTGAGCAACCCAAGCCGTTCTTCCTGTACCTGCCATTGACGATCCCCCATGAAAACGGGGAACAACTGAAGGACATGAAGTTTGAGGTTCCAAGCCAAGGGGTTTATGCCGACAAACCCTGGACCAAGGAGCAGAAGGACTACGCGGCCATGATCTCCTATCTGGATGCGGGAATCGGAGAGATCGTGAAAGCAATCAAGTCGGCCGGAATCGAAGACAAGACCTTGATTCTGTTTTGCAGCGACAATGGTCCGATGCGAGGCCACCCGGTGACGGAGTTTTTCAACAGCAACGGGGATTTGCGGGGTGGGAAACGTGATCTCTATGAAGGAGGCAGCGTTCGCCCCTGATCGCCTACTGGCCGACGGTCGTTCCGGCCGGTAGAGAATCCGATCATCTTTGCGCGGCGTGGGATTTCTTTCCAACAATTTGGCCCCGAAGGACTGAACACCGAACCCGCGACAGCGCTGGGCGACCTGCAGGGCAACTTCGGGACGCAAAAAGCTCCTCCTGTTTCATCAATGAATTCCTCTGGTGATTGATCAGACGGTTTCAGGAGCGTTCCGCCAACACCTTGACGCGAACGTGTAGTGCAAGATTATCCTAACCTTGGCTTATGCCGGCTTGGCAGGCCTTGTGATCGAGCCAAAGTCACGCGTTTGAAGCCTCGCTTGCGGTGCCGCCCTGTTGCTTGCCAACTTGGTTTTGGCAGTCTCGTTCGTCGTGGTGAAGAATCTCCCTGGATTTCTCGAATTGGTCGTCTTTCGATCCAACAATGTCCAACCGGGAACTCGACTGGCCATTTATACGCTCTGTCAATACGTCGCCATCGCGATTGGAATCATTGCGTTTGCCGATGTGGTGTAAGTGGACTGATCCTGTTGCTCGAGCGTCCAATCCGCGCGGGGGACATTGTCACCGTCGAATCGACCACCGGGACCGTGAAAAAGATCCACCTGCGTGCGACCACGATCACCAATTGGGACCGCCAGGAGTTTGTGGTCCCGAATCGAACGCTGATCACCAACACACTGCTGAATTGGACATTGAGTGCCCCGCTGAACCGCATCGTGATTCCGGTTGGCATTGCCTACGGCAGTGATACCGAGCACGCTCGAGAGATCCTTTTGGCAGTGGCCAAAGATCATAACAACGTATTGGACGATCCCGCTCCCATAGCAACATTCGAGCAATTCGCCGACAGTTCTGTGACCATGGTCTTGCGAGCCTACCTGCCCGATCTCGATGCCAGGCTGTCCACGATCAGTGAACCGCACGACGAGGGGCAGACGCAGGGTTCAAAGGTTGCCAATAACATAGGCAGGTCCCCCGGCCAATATCGCCGCCATGGCAGCCGAAACAATATTTCTGAATCAACGGCCGGATCGTCGACTCATCAACCGTCTCGGCGCGGACCGGACGAATGAAAACGAGCAGGACGGCGGCGCAGAACAGGCATGCTGAACTTCGCTTTTTGAAATTGTCACGATCATCCGAACGGTTTCCTGGCTTTCGCGCGGCTGGCGTCTCGGTAGCGGCCTGGCGTCTGATTGACTTCGCGTTTGAAGACGACGCTGAAGTACTCGGCGTGCTTGAAGCCCGTCAGACGTGAGATCTTGACCAGGCTCAGTTCGGTGTCACGCAATAACTGGCAGGCGCGTTTGATTTGAACGCGACGGATCTCCGCTTGCGGTGAACGCCCCAGGTATTGGCGAAAGCGACGCTCGAGACTACTGCGCGCGATCGGAACTTCGGCCAAAATATCCGAGACCGTTAGACCTTCGCAGGCTCGGAAACGAATCATTTGAATCGCTGCGGCCACGTCTTCATCGTCGATCGCCATCACATCGGTGCTCAACCGCTCGGCGATCCCCAACGGTGCGATCTGGACGTGTGGTTTGTCCGGCGTCTGCCCACGCATCATTTGGTCCAGCATCACGGCCGCTTGATAGCCGATGCGTTCGGCCGCCGGGATGATGCTCGAAAGCGGCGGGTCGCAGAAATCGCACAGGACATGGTCGTTGTCGACGCCCAGCACGGCGATCTCATCAGGAACCGACACCTTGGCCGTTTGACAGGCTTCCAGGATGTGTTGCCCGCGAAAGTCGTTGCAGGCCAGGATCCCGATCGGACGCGGCAGACTCTTGACCCAGGCGACGATCTGGTCTTGTTGCTGCTGCCATCCGCCTTGGCTGGCCGAGGACCATCCGGATTGATGCACGTGCACCCGCTCCGGATCCTCGACGCCTCGTTCGGCAAGTCCGGCGAGGAATCCGGTCAGTCGCTGAGACGACCAATGGTGGTCGCTGAATCCCGCAAACGCGAAATGCTCGATTCCCTTGTCGGCCAGATGCGATGCGGCGAGTCGGCCGATCGCTTCGTGGTCATTGATCACCGAAGGCAGACTTTGGTCGTCACGGATGTCACCCAGATTCACCGTCGGAATCCCCGTCTCGCGAATGATCTCGATCATCTCGGGAGTCGTGTCGCGGGTGATGATGCCGTCGCCGTCCCAAGAGCGGAACCAGGCCGGCGGTCCGGCCATCAATTCGCGCAAGTCCAGTTGCACCGACCAGGGTTGTCGTTCGATGCGGTAACGGCTGATCCCTTCCAAGACGCTGCGTCCGAACGCCATCGTCGTTTCGACCAGCAACAAAACCTTGGGGCGTGCTTGGCCGCTGCCCGAGACCTTGCCGGCCTCAGAGGCCCTGTGTTTGGGGAGGCCGTTTGCTGCGGCGTTGGAAGGCGGGACGGGCATCGCGGAGCCGGATATCGGTGAATCAGAGTTGCAAAACGGACGGGGATTTCTGGCCCGAGCAGATCCTTTCTCTGCGGAATATCTCTCAATTCAGCCCCCGACGCAATCGTTTTGTCCGCCGACGAAGCGATAAACAATCGGTTTTTTCGCTTGTTCCTGAAGAAATCCGCCTCGGCAGGATTGGGAACAATTCTTTGAGTGCTTTGTTGCGGGAGGTGGATGGGAAGGAAGGCAGAATGATTCGGGGCAGAATGATGAAGAGGGAGGCTGGGAGACAAGGAGACTGGGGCGGAGCGATCGATCGGAACAAGACCTGCGGAACCCCGGCTGCCATCTATCGTCTTGCCCCCATCATTCCGCCACCCATCATTGTCGCGGTAGG
>NZ_JANZKV010000063.1 GCF_025060895.1 Stieleria sedimenti
GGCCCGAACGCTGGCGCGAACCGGCTGATGTCAAACGAATATCAGCCGTTTGGCGCGAGCCATCTGAAGAAACGACGCTTAACTTAGCGGTATTGGGCTCAAGCCTGCACACCAACACTCATACCCGTACCGTGGGGAGCTTGATCACTCCGATTCGGGCTCGGCGTCGGCCGCTGTGTTTTCCTCTTTTACCGCGGCGGGCTGGGGCTCGATCGCTTTTTCCTCGTTCTGGCGACGCTCTTCTTCACGATCCTTCATTTCTTGGGCGAGCGCCTCTTGGGCAGCCTTCAGCTGGCGGTTAGCCGCTTGCACGCGTTTTTTCAGATTCGCGTTCTGCTCTTGGGCTTGAACGAGCTGCTCTTTCGCTTTGGCCGCCGTCTGACTGGCGGCTTTCTCGGCCTTCGCGGCAGCCTGTTTGGCCTTCGCAGCCGCCTCTTTGACCTTTGCCAACTCATTCGTCGTCGCGTCGGCCCGCTTGGTCTGCTCGGCCAACATCACAGCTTGTTCGTCCAACTCGGCTTGCAGCTTTTCCGCCAGTTGCTCGGACGCTGCGAGCGCCTCGTCTTTTTCAGCCGCTTCGGCTTTCATCGTTTCCAACTGCTCACGCAGCGCGACCAGTTCGGTCGTCAGCATGATGTTGAGTTCGCTGGGTTGATCGACGTGCGACGACGTCCCACAGGCTGCGGGGACACACGCGGACTTGCAGGGTCGCCGCAGCAGACGGGCGAGCGGACCGCCACAATCGGCGGCGGCACAATTCGTCACCGCACAATCGGTCACGAGCAGTGCCACGAGGGTGAACGTTGCGGTCAGGGTGGTTTTCATCGTCTTGGCTTGATCGGGGGGGATAGGGGTGGGATGGCCGGCGACACTCCGACGCGGGACACCCCTCTATCCTAATCAGGAATCTCAGATGTAAAGACGGGACGTGAAAGAAGCCCCAACGGACTGAGATCGCCCCCGCGACAAACTGTCGTCACGGCCATGGCGAGAAACCAACGTGGGATCAGCTTTCAGTCGGCCGTGCGGGCACGCCAGACCGAAAGCCGTCTCCCAGGTTGGTGCTTGACAGGCCGACCGGATAGCGAATTGACCGTACCACACTACGGATGCTTCGCTGTCCGGCGACCTTGCCAAGTGCATCATTTGATGAACAGCATTTCCTGGTACGTCGGCAGCGGCCAGATGTCATCGGCCACGACTTCCTCCAGCTTGTCCACCGTTTCACGCAGGGCCAGCATCGACGGCAAGATCGCGTCGCAGCAGTGCCGGCACTCGTCGTCCGGCGTGGTGGCCGAGACGTCGTTGATCGCGTGCTCGAGCGTTGCGATGCCTTCCTGCAAGGCCTTGACCAGCGCCGTCATCGAATCCAACGTGTCGGTATCAAAGTCATAGCCGACGGCTTTGAGGTTGGCACACGTCGATGCCAATTCGTTTTGATACCGAATCGCCGCCGGGAAAATCAGCGTGCGTGCGATCGACAGTGCCAGACTGGCTTCGACACTGACGGTCATGCAGTACTGTTCCTGGTAGGTTTCCAAACGGCTTTCCAGTTCCCGCTCAGACAACACACCGTATTTGCCAAACATCTCGATGGTCTCGGGCGTTGCCAATTGCGGCAACGCGTCGGCCGTCGTTTTCAAATTCAGCAGCCCGCGTTTTTCGGCTTCCTTGTGCCACTCTTCCGAGTAGCCGTCGCCGTTGAAGATGATCGGCGAACACTCCGTGATGATCTCGGAGAGCAGCGTCTGGATCGCGGCGTTGAGTCCATCGGGATTCTTGGCGATCGCTTCTTCCAGCTTCGTCGCGCAGTAATCGATCGATTCGGCGATGATCGTGTTCATGGCGACCAAGGGACCTGAAATCGATTGGTGCGATCCGACGGCGCGAAACTCGAAGCGGTTCCCGGTGAAGGCAAACGGGCTGGTGCGGTTGCGGTCGCCGGCGTCCTTGGGCAACGGCGGCAAGACATCGACGCCTACCTCCAATGTCCCCGACGGCAACGAGCTGTTCGCACCACCGCCCTTGATTTGTTCAAACACGTCGGTCAACTGATCTCCCAGGAAAATCGAGATGATCGCCGGAGGTGCCTCGTTGGCGCCGAGACGGTGGTCGTTGCCGGCACTGGCGACGACGGCCCGAAGCAATCCCTGGTGCTTGTGGACGGCACGAATGATGGCGGCGCAAAAGACCAGGAACTGGGCGTTGTCATGCGGGGTTTCACCCGGATCCAGCATGTTCCCTTGCGAGGAACTGCCCAGGGACCAGTTGACGTGTTTGCCCGAACCGTTGACACCGGCGAAGGGTTTTTCGTGCATCAAGCACACCATGCCATATTTCTCGGCCGTCTTACGCAGCGTCAACATCATCAACTGCTGGTGATCCGCCGCGACGTTGGCCGATTCGAAAACCGGTGCAACCTCAAATTGCCCCGGGGCGACTTCATTGTGACGCGTCTTGACGGGAATCCCCAACTTGAACAGCTCGCGTTCGGCCTCGCACATGAACGCCAACACGCGTTCGGGAATCGCGCCGAAATAGTGGTCGTCAAACTCCTGCCCCTTGGGCGGTTTGGCACCGAACAGCGTTCGGCCCGCATTGAGCAAGTCGGGCCGCGCGTAGTAGAAGTTGCGGTCGACCAGAAAGTATTCCTGTTCCGGGCCGGCCGTCGATGCCACGAACGCGCCGTCGTTGTGGCCAAAGATTTTCAGGATTCGCTGAGCCTGTTTGTTGAGCGCCTGCATCGAACGCAACACCGGCGTCTTCTTGTCCAGAGCCTCCCCCGTCCAAGAAACAAACGCCGTCGGAATGCACAACGTCGTCCCGTTGGGGTTCTCTAAGATGTAGGCCGGACTGGTGACGTCCCAAATCGTGTACCCACGTGCCTGGGAGGTGACGCGAATCCCGCCGCTGGGGAAACTGGATCCGTCGGGCTCGCCCTGGCAGAGTTGCTTACCGCTGAATTCGGAAAGAGTGCTGCCGTCGGAAGTCGGCGAAAGGAAACTGTCGTGCTTTTCGGCCGTCGCACCGGTCAACGGATAGAAGACGTGGGCATAGTGTGTCGCGCCTTTTTCCATCGCCCAGTCTTTGATCGCCGACGCCACGACGTCCGCAATTTCCGGATCGAGCTTCTCCCCTGCATCGATCGTTCGGATCAGCGATTTGAACACGCTTTTCGGCAATCGATCTTTCATCACCGACTTGGTGAAGACGTTGGTCGAGTAGTACTCTTGGGCCGGAACATCGACAAAATCGATCGTTTGCGGGCTCGCAATGCGATTGATGACCGCGGCAACCGCGGTGCGTCTCGGAGTCGATCCGCCGCCGCTCGTGCTGGAGCCGCCGGCGGCACCTTTGGATGGGCTGGTGTCAACGGGATTGGCAAATGCTGTGCTCATGAAAAATCCTGATCATCAGGCGCTGTGAAAAAGTGGGGAAATCGACCAATGGCCTTCCATGATTTCGAACGACGTAAGCTCCACAGAAGGTTCGCCTGAGTGCCTGACGAGCGATTCAACGTGATTCGATAAAGACGGGGGACGCAATTCATTTCCAGTCCCTCCGACTCATAAGGCACGTCTCGTACCGAGGCGGCACGCGACTGCTCCAGCTCCGCGGCTGGGGAACCTAAGAAGTCATTCGCGACCAATTAAGGGCATCAAACAGACCCTTGGGAAAGACTTGCGACGTCGCTGCGGCCAACCAACGCTGACGGGTTGCGGAGAGAATAGGCGACCGCTGCTTGATTTCTGCGCCATCGCATCCTCCCCCATCACCCCATTCTTCCAAAAAGGTGTCGGACACCTTTTTTACTCTCGCGATCCCAAGCCGACGATTTCTAACAACCGCAGCGCGTTGGTCGTGGGGCTGACGCCGGAATGCATCTGATAGTCAAACGTCATCTGCTCGTTGCCCGAAGCGTCCGGTGTGATCGTTTCGCGAAAGTGCACGATCTCCGACACCGCCTGCAATTCCGGTTCGTCGGCAAGCTCCAAATCGTGCGTGCTGATCGCTCCGATCGCGCCACATTGGATCAAATGACGCAAGACCTGGGTGACGGCAATTTGGCGTTCCCGCGAATTGGTGCCCTGCAAGATTTCGTCGAGCAGAAACATCGAGACACAGCGTTTGTTGGATGCCATTGCCCGGGCCCGATCGACGACCCCTTTGAGCCGATGCAGTTCCGCCATGTAGAACGAAACACCTTCGGCCAGATTATCACGGACGCGAATGCTGGTTGCCAATTCGGTCGAAGGCAAACTCAGTGACGTCGCACACACTGGCGCGCCGGCGCCGGCCAAGGCAACGTTCAAACCGACGCTCCGTAGCATCGTGCTCTTGCCCGACATGTTGCTACCGGTGACCAGCAGCACGGTCCCGGCCGGCCCGACCGTGACGTCGTTGCAAACGCGACTGTCATCAGGTAGCAAGGGATGCCCCAGCCCTACGGATTGGAACACCGCCGATTGGATTTCATCCGCGCCGGCGTCGGTCCAGTGCGGAAAGACCCACGCGGGGTTCTCGTCGCAAACCGCCGCCAGCGACATCAGCGTCTCCAGTTCCCCGAACGCGTCAAACCAACGCGGCACCGATTGGGAATAGGTTTTCTGCCAGGCTTCCAGTTTTTGCAGAACTCGAATGTCCCACAATGCGAGAGCCTGCAGCGGCAAATACAGCAGGAACGTGGACGCGGACGATCGCAACGATCCGAGCGATGCGACGCGTGCCAGGGCGTTCATCCCGAGGCGCGCTGACTGTTCCGGGTCATCCAACAGGACGTGATGAAGATGGTCAAGTCGATCTTCCGAAGACTGTTCGTCGGTCTGACCAGCTCCTTCGCTTTCCAACCATTCGGCGGCGGAGAACAGCTCGCGATACGCGTCGACCGACTGACGACTGGCCATCGCGATCGAAAAGATCTGATGCACCGGCCCCAGCATGACCGTGGTGATGACGACGTTGATCACGACCAACCCGATTGCCACCGCGAGCGCGATCTGTGCGACGAAGGTCGGCACCACGCCGATCCGCGAGGCGATCAGCAGCAGGACGGAAACGATCGCCGCCACGGCGGAAGTGTTCGCCCAAGTTGACAGCCAGCCGTTCTTCTCCAGCCACGAATCGGATTGCGACCAGCGGATGAATTCATCAGGGTCTCCGGTTCCCTCGCCGACATGCGCGGCCAGGGAATAAAAACGAAAACGATCTTCTCTCCGCGGCGTCAAACGGCGGACCGCTGCACTGCGGCCCCGCGCGACCTCTGCGTCGGCGACCCCGGTCAACCAATTCGCCAACGTGCGCACTCCGATCGTGGTCCCGGTCATGGAGACCAATTGGAACAGCGAACTTTTGCCGAGCAAATCCAAATCATCGGCGACGTCTTTTTGGTGCTCTTCCAGCTGGACGGTCTTCAACTTCGCCCGCGTTGTTTTCCAATCCAATGCGTCCCAGTCCCGGCGGGTCCGCGCCAGCAATCGCTCGGTCACCTTGTTCGCCCGCGTCTGCTCAGCCATCGCGTCGCGAATCGGTTCGTTCAAAATCGCCGC
The DNA here is from genome assembly GCF_025060895.1 of Stieleria sedimenti. Classification (GTDB taxonomy): domain Bacteria; phylum Planctomycetota; class Planctomycetia; order Pirellulales; family Pirellulaceae; genus Stieleria; species Stieleria sedimenti. The sequence goes on from NZ_JANZKV010000063.1 coordinate 5,547, forward strand.
GACCAGAAAGCCGGCCAGCAAGCCAAACCCGACGACCCAGCCCGGTGTCCCGAGTTGGGCAAAGAACGTGAACGCGAGCACGGCCACCGCGGCGCCGAACAACGCCAAGCGGATCATCGCAAACAGGGAATCTCGTGAGCGAAGTGCTTCCAGCCGTTCTGCCGACGCTTGGAGAAGGCTTTGGTAGCGGTCCGCGGCGGGCTCTGCCGCCTGGCTCTGTGGAGAATCAACCATGTTCGCTTCTTGCTCTTGCTAGACCGTCTGGATTCCGCCGGCAGTCCCTGATTGCCGCACCGCCTCGGATCGTCCCCGCTGGACGACCTTCAACGCAACCCGATCCTGTAAGTTCGGCCGAAAGATAGTCAGCAACAGCAGTGGCAGGAACCACGCGATGTACAACCCGCCGCCATAGCCATGCCAAAACTGAACCGCGACCATCACCGCGGCCGAACAACCGATCAGGGTGCCCAGGTTTTTTGGCGACGGCCAAGCTGCGAACAGCGTGCAAAGAATGCCAAAAGCGACGATCACCGGCAACCGCCAGCGAGGATCCCAGCCCAGCCCCCAAATCCCCCGCGGCTCCTTTGTCGGCAGGAACAACCCAAACATGCGACGCAAATGGTCGACCAGCGAATCGGTGCCGCCGAAGGTCAACAGCATGACCAGGATCGCCAACGTCACGATCACGCCGATGGCAAACCGACGGACGCCACGCTGCCAATAAAAACTGCACCACAACGGCAACAAGAACAACGGGTAATAGACCAGACCGGCCGCCAGCCCCAGAAAGATCCCTGCAAAAACCGGTCGCCGATAATTGAGAACCGCCCACAACAACAGTGCAGCCGGCAGCGCATGATCCACACGACCGGTCATCTGCGCCGTGTAGGGAAGCATCAAATACAACAGCGAGCAACCGACGCCGCTGCGCAAGTTGCCGAAGTGACGATTGCCGATCAACACCAGACCCACGATGATCGCCAAGTGCGCCGAAATCGCCAGCACCTTTGCCAGAATCGTCCAGCTCCGCTTGCTCTGGTCCAACTCATCGGCCGTGGGTTCCTCTTCGCCGCCAAGCGCCTGGCTGACCGGACGCGTCGTGATCGTCGGCAAGCGATGCATCAACGCATACCCCGGGCCCAACTCCGGACCCTGCCAGACGCTCATCCGCGGCGTGCTGGTGGCGACGTTGACCATCATGAAGACAAACAGGCAGATGCTGATGAAGTACAACCCGCCGACGGTCAGGTTGGGGTCCAACAACGGACGCCGCACCATCAGCGGGTCGATCATCAAGCGGATCAAAATCAGCATCTCGACCGCAAACAGCATGATGAACCCGCTGCGTTGCAGTTGCTTGGCCGAAAGCTCGGCATCGGATTCGGTCTGGCCGGGATCCAACGACGTCGCTTCCAACCGCTCATCGAGCGCATGCCGTTCTGTCACCAACGGCAGGTTGGTTTCTTCGTGGATCGTCGGCGGCACGCTGCCGGTTGGGCCCGCCGATTCCGAGCCGTCCGTCTGCATGACATTGACGGTGACCAAGACCGACGCCGAATCTGAAATGAAAGGCCGGCCTGCCGAATCGGAGGGTTCCTGTTCCCGCAAGGGCGAGGGGACGATGTGTCGGGGACGGGCCGACTCGGTGTCCGGATCCGCTTGACCGCGCGTCGCAATCTCACCCGATTCCATCTCCCGGAGATGCCGCCGCCGGCCCTCATGAACCATCAGCAATCCTGGCGCCAGCAAAATCAGCAGGACGATATCCAGATTGCGGATACTCCAGAACCGGTGAAAGACGAAGTACAACCCGATCGTCAGGAACGATGAAAGATAGACCCAGGTCGTCGGGTCCGGCCGCTTGTAATAAAGCAGAAACTCGCTCATGGGACGTTTGCGACGGTGTCCTACCGTCCGCCTCGGTCAAACCCGTTGGAAGAATCGCAGCAAAAGTCGTTCCAATACAATCGCCCTAGCATACGTGCCCCGGCCGGGCGTGAAAACCACCGTCAAAGATCACCGTGAAAAACGGTGTGCCGGAAAAGCTGCCGGCGGACGCCTCGGCGATCACCCGTGCCACGTCAGCAACACCACGCCCAGCAAAATGACGGCGACACACGCCGATTTGGCTCGGAAATTCGCTTCACTGAGCGCTTTTGCCCCAAATCCCAACGCGATCACCACGCTGCTGCGGCGGACGACCGAGACCACCGAAACCAGCGCCTCGGGGTCGGAAAGTGCGACGAAATAAAACCAGTCGGCCAGAATCAACAACGGACTGACCAACGCGATGCTCCACCGCCACTGAAACGGCTGGGAAGTCCGCCCGCCGACGGCGGCGGGCGGACGCTGTGACCCCGCAGAACGTTTCGGCGCATCGAACCGATGCCACCAGATCGCCAGCGGCACCATCACCGGTACCAAATCAATCGTAAACCAGGCCTGCATCGTGACCGGATCGAAGCCAGCCGTCTGCAGCAACCATTTGTCATAGATGGAACTGCACGCCCCCAATAAGGTGGCCGCCGTCATCAAGGCCACCCAGCGGTTGCGCGTGAACCGGATCCCTTCACGACGGCCGACCAACGTGAATCGCCAAAATCCGATCAGCACGATGACGATGCCCGTCCATTGCAGCGGCGTCGGACGTTCTCCGAAAAACAAGATCGCAATCACAATCGTCCAAAACGGGCTCGTGGCGCGAATCGGCGCAGCGATCGAAAGCGGCAAATGCTTCAGCGCCGAAAACGCAAACGTCCATGACGCGCCCACCAGCACGCTTTTCGATGCGATCAATCCATGTTCGCGCCAACTCAGCGGACCGACGACGAACGAGTCAAACGGGATGGTCTCCCTCCAGAACGTCGACCACACCAGCAGCGGCAAATACAGCACCGCACCGATCGAGACACTGACCAGCAACACGATCGGAACCGCATTGGCCTGGACCGACCACTTCTTGGCGGCGTCGTACACCCCTAACAAGACGGCCGAAACGATGCTCAATAAGATCCAATTCATGCGTCAGAGCATGAAGGTAAACCGCGGCGCTGGAAACCACCAAAATTGCAAGGCCGCACCGAGATGCATTGTCCGAGCCCGTAGGTGATGCTGTGCATCACACACGCTCGGAATGTTCCAGCCAACCGCCTTCCGTGCCGAAGCAGGTGGCATGACCCCGACGGGGTGTCCATTGTTAGCGGTAGGGCGCAAGCCCTCCGGTCTTGTAACGCGTCGTCGACGCCGAAACCGGACGGCTCGCGCCGTTCCGCCAACACCAGCGGTGGCCTAGCCCCGACGGGGTCATTGTTAGCGGCAGGGCGCAAGCCCTCCGGTCCGTTAACGCGTTTTCAACGCTGCCACCGGACGGCTCGCGCCGCTCCGCTAACACCAGCGGTGGCATGACCCCGGAACGGGGTCAAAGCCAGTAGCCGGAGGTGAGCGCAGCGACACCTCCGGACCTTCGGCGCCCCGCACGACGCGACCCCGGAGGGTGTCGAAGCAAATCGCGTCTGAACCTGCGGACCCGGCCTGCCGCCCTGAGTGAACGAGCATCCCGATCAACGCTTTCGGCAAGGCGGACTGCCGCACCGCCGGCGGATGGATTCGCTGCGACCCCGTCCGGGGTCGATGGGAATCTCGCGACGGATTCCCCGGAGGTGGCGCTGCGCTGACCTCCGGCTACTCGCTGTCATCCCTCCGGGATATCGGAATCGCTCCGCGATTCGTTGACAGATTTATTAGCGGTAGGCCGCGAACCCTCCGGTCTTGTCGATCTAAAAAAAATAGCACGGTCGCTTTCACGACCGTGCTATCGGTAGATACGGATCACGTTCTGTTCGGACCGCACGCACAGCGCGTTCCGCCTTCAACGCAACCAGCAATCGGCGCTCAGTTGAGCATCTTGTTGACGACTTTCATGACGCCGGCAACGTTGACCTTTTCGGCGCTGTTGAACTTACGTGCCGCGACGACTTTGCTGTCGTTGGCCAGGACGACGGTGATGGCCGCTTTTTCGTCGATCTTGTAGTTGCTCGGTCCGGTCACGTTATCTTTGGCGATGACTACGGGCACGGAGGTCGCGCCGGAGGTCTTGGCGACTTTGGCGGCGGTATCTTTCAGTGCCGAGGCGTCTTCGCCCATCAACGTCACAAAGCCTTTCAGTTCGGCGTCTTCGTTCGCTTTGACGGCCGCATCAATTTCCTTGACCAATTCGTTGAGCTTGCCACCGGTGTCGCGTGCGAACACCATCACCATCGGGCGTGAACCATACTTGCAGCGATAGCAAAGCTGCTCACCTTGCTCGACACCGTCATCCTCGGCACCGGCAACTTTGGTGACGTAGAACGCGCCGATCGAATCGCCGGCCTTCAAACCTTTCGCGGCTTTCTTCTTCGTCTGCTCCTCAGCCGAAACCACCGAGCAAACCAGCAAACCAAAAACAGCCAAAGGCAACATCAAACGAGACATACGTTGAATCTCCAACAGGAAGGGAGGCAAAAAGGGGGGACGTTTTCTCTTTCATTGAGAGGGGTCCCGCGAGACCGCTCTCTCGGAAATGGGCAGAGCATCTTACCATCCGCCAGCACGATCCGCATAATCGCACCCCAAAATCAGAAAAAAAGTGGTGATTAGGTGCAGGTGTCGGTTGCCAGCACTTCGACGGCGCGCCACCGCCGCAGCGTCTCGCCTTTTCTCCCTCACCGGCGAAGTTTCCAACTCCCGCGATCTTGAACCGGTCAATCGGCCCCACTGCGGATTTACAGACCGGTACAATCGACGCCTGTTCAGTTTTATTCTTCTCCCACGGGCCGCTTCACGGACGATTGCCAGGTGTTTTGTCACGGCCAAGGCAAATGACTCGACCGATCCCAATCCGCTCTCGCTCGTCCATCCGTTTCTCCTCACGACGACACCATCGGGCCGTCGCCGGTCGTCCCCTGCGGCTGGAAGTTTTGGAGCGGCGCTGCCTGCTTGCCGCACAGCTTTCCGTTGACATACCATCAGATCGTGACGGAGATTCCCCCGAGGCGGTGTGGACCTCGTTTGACGCCCGCGTTGCGCCGGAACGCGGCGTGCTGGGAAACGATGTCGGCGAAATTTTCTGGGGCGGCAAGACCGTGAAGGTTGTGCAAGGCCAATGGATTGTGCACCTGGACCGACCCGCCGCCCCGCCAAACCCGGACGGGTTCTCAGCCACTTCGACGGCCGAGTCGCGTTCAAACAATCCCTTTGACCGCTATGACACCCGCGGTGCGAGCGACCTTGCCCGCCGATTGCTCGCGCGACGCAACCCGATACGGCGGATCGCGCAGAGCGACAACACCGATCAATGGGTGTATGCGTTTGAAGACGTGATCATGGCCAGAGCGATGCTGGATGCGTTTTCACAAATTCCGGAAGTCCGCCGCGTTGAACCCAACTTTAGCGTCAAACTTGATTTGACTCCCAACGACCCCTCATTCAGCTCACTGTGGGGACTGAACAACGGCTCGGATGTGGACATCGATGCGCCCGAAGCCTGGGAATTGACAACCGGATCCGGCAGTCTGGTCGTTGGTGTCATCGATACCGGCGTCGATTACACGCACCCCGACCTTCGGAACAACATGTGGGTCAATCCGATCGAATGCCCGGCGGGCAATGGGACTTGCGTATAAGACGGCATCGACAATGACAACAACGGCTATGTCGATGACATCTATGGCTGGGACTTTTACAACGACGACAACGATCCGTTCGACGATCACAGCCATGGGACGCACGTCGCCGGAACGATTGCGGCGGTTGGCAACAACTCCGAAGGCATCGTCGGGGTCAACTGGAACGCCAAAATCATGGCGTTGAAGTTTATCGGTCGCGGCGGAACCGGGCGGACGTCGGGGGCCGTCGAAGCGATTCAATACGCCAACATGATGAAACGCGACTACGGAGTCGACATCCAACTGACCAACAACTCTTGGGGCGGCGGCAGCTACTCACAATCACTGTACGATGCGATCGAAGCGAACCGCAGTCAAGGGATGTTGTTTGTCGCGGCGGCGGGGAATGATTCCGAGGACAACGATACAACGCCGCACTATCCGTCCAGCTATGACCATGACAACATCATCGCGGTCGCATCGATCACCTCTTCCGGATCGCTTTCATCATTCTCAAACACGGGACCGACAACCGTCGATGTGGGTGCCCCCGGCTCGAACATCTTCAGTACCGTGCCGGGCGGTCAGTACGGCCGCAAAAGTGGAACGTCGATGGCCAGTCCACATGTCGCCGGTGTTGCCGCATTGGCGTGGTCGACGGACAAGAATGCGAGTTACACCCAGGTTCGCGATGCCGTCCTTGGCGGTTCGGTCGCCTTGCCGTCACTCATCGGCCAGACCGTCACGGGCGGACTGGTCAATGCCTTGGGCGCTGTCGAGCGGATGGGGTTCTTCGCCACCGCCGCGTTTCCCACCGAGTCTCAATTGCTCGACGTCGCCCCCACTCAATTCACGATCGATTTTTCTGACGCGGTGAATCTGGCCAGCGTGAACGCCAGTGACTTGAGAGTCAATTCGATCCCGGCGGACAGCTTCTCGTTTGTCGATAACGACACCGTTGACTTCCAATTCAGCTCGACCCCGGTGACCACCGAAGGCGCACAGACGCTTTCGATCACCGCCGGCACCGTGGCCCAGGCATCGAGCGGCGCTGGAGTGGCCGGATTGGACAATGCGTTCTATTTCGACCCGACTCCGCTGCGTGTTGCACGCACGACTCCCGATGCCGGCGGGCTGCTGTCGGTGTCCGCTCTGACGCTGACGGTCGACTTTACCGAGCCTTTCTCCCCCGGTTCGCTTTCACATCAGGACATCGTGCTGAGCGACGGTCGAGTGGACAGCTACACGATCCTGGATGACGACACGGTCCGCTTTACCTTTGCCAATTTCTACAACGAATCCAACCTGTCCGTTTCGATCGCCCCCGGCGCGATTACCGACCGCGACGGTTTTCCCATCGAAGGATTCTCGCGGACATTCGTGCTGGATCTCAGTTCGATCGATCTCTCTGATCGCTTTGAAACGTTCGGAGCCCCCGGAGTTGGCATCCAGGCCGCAACGGTTTCCGGGCTTTTCCATGAAGCGGGTGACACAGACGAATACTCGATCGAGATGGAAGCCGGGCAGATTGCCGGCATCGTGGTGACGCCTCGATCGGACACGCCGCCGAATGCCAGCCACGCCGACTTGCGGGTCATCGACCCGAGCGGATCTCAAGTCGTGCTCGCCTCGGCCGCACCCGGCGAACCCACGCTGCTGTCAAGCTTTCGTGCCGCCAACGCGGGCACCTATCGTCTCTCCGTGGAAAACATGGCGTCGGCGGCTGGTCAATACGAATTGGAAATCCGCGTGGGATCGGCCATCGAAACAGGCGACTCGGCGACGTCCGGCGCGGGCGGCAATGACTCGCTGGCCAACGCGGAGTCGATCGCGTCAGCTTGGATTGCCGGCCCATCGCACGACCAAGTGACTGTCAGCGGAAGTCTCGATGGCAGCTCGACGCCGGACTGGTATCGATTGAGCCCGCCCGGCGGCTCGCAGGTTTCGTTCCTGCTGCAAGTGCCCGAAGAATCCGACGCCGCGCTCTCATTGCACCGCAGCGACGGATCCACGATCGCGACCGGCATCCGTGACGGGGACGAATTGCAAATCGATGCGGAGCAATCCGCCGTCGGCCAAGACTGGTTTGTTCAGATCAATGGTGTCGGTCCAGCCGACTATGTGTTGTCGGCAATCGTCGACGCGAGTTTTGAACACGACCAGTCGGGCGCTGACCGCAACGGTTCGGTGGTCAACGCGCAAGCCTTTGGCAGCACCGGTCGGATCGTCGGACACGTCGGTGGAACGGGATCGTCGGGCCCGGGAATCGGCATTCAATCGCAATCGATCGACACCTCACCGGTGATGGAACTGATCTCGCTTGATTCTGCTCCCGAGGGCGATCAAATCCGCGACGTCATCTACACGCCCGACGGCCTGCACTACTTGATCGCACATCCCTACAGCCATAACGTGCTGGTCTATGAATCATCGACCGGAAACGTTGTCGCGGACATCGCGACCGGCCGCGTGGTCGATGTCGAAGTGACGCCCGACGGTGCGTATGCGTTGACCGCCAACACCGACAGCGGAACGGTCTCGGTCATCAACCTGACCAACTTCACGAAGGTCGCCGACATCCCCCTCTCGGCCTCGTGGCCGTATCGCGTGCACGTCACATCCGACAGCACTCAAGCGATCGTGGCCAGCGGTGACGACAAGTTCGCCATTGTCTCCCTCGCCACGATGCAGGAAACCCGCGCGTTTTCCGTTCCCGGCCACGGACAGATCTCCTGGCAAACAGGTCTTGAATCCGAGCGATTGTTGCGCCGCTACAGCGACTTCGTGATCTCGGGTGACGATCTCAACATCGCGATTCCGGTCTTGATCGACGATGACGGGTCCGTTGACATCTACCAGCTCTCGACGGGTAACCGATTGGCTTCCATCGCGGTCCCCAACGGCAGACCCAATCTGGCTATCAATTCCGATCGATCACGGGTCTTTGCGACCAGCCGAAACGGTGTGACCGACAGCACCATCACCGAAATTGATTTGTCGACCAACGTCAAACTGCGCGACATTGCGGGTCCCGACCTGTGGGACGATTACACGTTGCTGACGCCGGACGATCAATACCTGGTGGCGGGCGGATTCAACGCGTTGGTCTTCATTGATTTGGCCGATGGCTCGGTCAGCAGTTCCATTGACCAAGGATCGACCAAAGCCTTTGCCTTGACCCACGACGGCCAATTCATCCTCTCGCGTCAAGTGATCGATGTCGCCACGCAGACAAAAGTGGGCAGTCTGCCGACCTTCTTGTGGCACGAGTTGGTCGTGACCAGTCCGACCGAATTGAAAGGGATCCAAGCGTCGACCTGGGCGGATGAAGATTACACGGTCATCGACCTCAGCGGATCGACACCCTCTGTGCTGGCCGATCGCGCGGCCGGGGCGGCGGACGAAGGCGACACGGTGATGGGACTGCAGCTCTCGGCGGATCAGACCATCGCCGTCACCGCCAACTTGGATTCGAATAATTTGTCGGTCATTGATTTGGTTACCAACACCGTCACCCGCTACATCGACCTCGGCTTTGAACCGAACAGCCTGGCGATCACGCCCGACGCAACCTATGCCGTGGCGGCATCGTCCTACGAAGCCAACTATCCCGTTGCATTTGTCAACTTGATCACCGGTGCCGTCGAGGCGACCTTGCCAGTGAGCACGCGACCACGTGACGTTGCGATTTCGAGCGATGGCACGAAGGCCTATGCCGTCTCCACCGGTGCGAACGACTCAGACGCGATCCATTTTTTTGACGTCAACGGTGCCGCGACGCAGGCCACCAGCGTCTTGCCTGTGGGGAACACAGCCAACGGCACGATATCCTCCTTCACCCGACTAACGCTGTCTCCCGATGGCAGCATCTTGGCGGTCCCGGTTTCACGAGATGGCGAACTGGTGCTCGTCGATACGGCCGACGAGACCGAGATCGCCAGGGTCCGCGCCGGTTCGTTTCCCACCGAAGCCATTTTTTCTCAGGACGGGAAAGTCGTTTACGTGCAAAGCGAGAACGGCGGTTCGGTGGCATCGGTATTGGTCGATGGCGCCAACACCTCGATTCGCGGGACGGCCGTCGGCTTGGAACGGAACGTCGCGATGACTCTCGATTCATCGGGAGCCTACCTGTACATCGCCGGGCGCGACGCCGGAGCGATGGCGGTCGTGTACGTGGTGGACGCGTCATCGATGGATCTGGTCAAAACGATTGATCTGGGCACTCGGGGGTCTCCTCGTCGACTTGTTCGGGTCGACGATTCGATCCAAGTCGTGATCTCGCCCTGGGGCTCCACCGACGTCCCCAACGGATTGCCCCAAGACATCCTGGTTCGGGTCTTTGCCGATGGGCCGAATTCATCGTTCATCGATCAGGCAACGCTCGCCGGACAGTCCAGGTTGATCCGACACAGTGATTCACTTCGCAAGACGGTCGTCGCCTTGCATGATGTCGATGCGTTGCAACTCGTTGACTACTCGGGCGTCGATTATGGCGACGAAGACTATTTCCGCTTCCTTCCACAAGTCGGCGATGAGGTGACGATCTATCTGCAAGTGCCTTGGACCGAACCGGGTTTGATCGATAACCCGTTGAACGTCGGATTTGAAGTGCTCGGGCCGGGCGGATCATCGCTGGGCACGATTCTTTTGGACGACAACGTCGACGATCAATTTCAATTCACCGCAACCAGCGATGCCTCGCACACCGTGCGCGTGTTCGCGCGCAACTTAACGTCCGGTGAGTATTTGATCGATATCGCAGGGGTCACCGAATCAGACACGGGGATGGACTTCGGTGATGCCCCCGCTCCGTACCGAGTTCTGGATTCCCAAGGCGGCGCGAAACACGTCGCGACCGGGCCTCGACTCGGCGCACGTCGCGACGGAGAGGCGGACGGTGTGCCGTCGGCGCAGGCCGATGCGGACGATCTGGCCGGCGAAGACGATGAAGACGGTGTCACGCTGGAGAACCTGCGAATCGGATCGAATACAGCGTCCATCGTGGTCGACGCGCAAAACGTCAGCGGACAAGCTTTCATCGACGCCTGGATCGACTTCGACCATGACGGGGTCTGGGGCGGAGCGTTTGAACGGATCGCCGATTCGGTTCCGGTCACTCAGGGGATCCACACGATCGAGTTCATGGTGCCACCCTCGGCGGCGGGCAACGACGCTTATGCGCGGGTCCGCATCAGTTCGACCGGCCAGTTGGCTCCCGGCGGCGAGGCCAGTGACGGCGAAGTCGAAGACTATCGGGTTGCGATTCTTCCGCCAGCCGCTTCGTCGAGCGACTTCACACGCGAGATCATCTTCGAAGATGCGAACGTCCGAGGTTCGAGTCTTGCCGCGGTCGACCTGGACGGCGACGGCGACACGGACATCGTTTTTCCCGATGGACCGTTTTCAAACTTGGTCTGGCTAGAGAATGACGGAACCGGGCGGTTCACATCCAGACAAATCAGCAGCGGGCTCACCGCATCCCGAGTCGCCGTCGGCGACATCGACGGAGACGGACACGTCGATATTGTCGCGGCGTCACCCTTCTCGAACAGGGAAGTCGCGTGGTTTCGGAACGACGGCGCCCAGAATTTCCAAGAAATGACGATCGCTTCTGGAATCAATCAAGTGGAACAACTGGTGCTGGCAGATTCCGACCAAGATGGCGATTTGGACGTGTATCTGATGACGTACCGATCCGACGCGACCGTGTTGCACTTCGAGAATCAAGGCGGCGTCTTCGTCGCGCAGACGCTACTGACAAACGTCTCGGCCGCAAACATGGAAGTGATCGATGTTGACCGAGACGGCGACCTGGACATCGTCGCCGGCGATGACGGACTCAGCTGGTTCGAAAACACCGCAACCGGGTTTAGTCAGGTCGTGCTAGACGCCGGTTATTACTCCCAGGTGCACGCGGCCGATCTGGACGGAGATCATGACATCGACATCGTTGCCGCTGAAGGTTCGGTGCTGAGATTGTTTCTCAACGATGACAACCAAGCGTTCAGCCAAGTGGTCATCGGCAATGTGTTTGCCCCGCGGGCGATCCGCAGCGGCGATCTCGATGGCGACGGCGATACGGACCTGGCCTTCGCTTTGCAAGGCGGCAGCCCCACCGCGCCCCACACGCATTTGTGGCTGGAAAACCAAGGCAATCATCAGTTCGCCCGACACTTGCTGGCCGAAAAACCGCTAGGCGGCAGCGACATGATTCTTGCCGACTTCGATGGTGATTCCGATCTGGACATCGCTTCGGATCGCTATCCCAACGGAATGCATTGGTTCGAAAACATCGACGGCATTGCCCCCAAGATCCTTGCCCAGGCACCCATGGCAGGGACGGCCATGGTCGATCCGAGTGCGAACTTGGCGTTGACGTTTGACAGTGACGTTTTCAAGGGCGCCGGCGATATCCGCATTTTCTTGGCGAGCAACGACTCGGTCCTTGCGACGATCGATGTCGACTCACCCTCGGTGACGATCAACGGCAACGTCGCCACGATCGATCCTCCAGAGGACTTGCCGATCAATGCCGCCGTCTACGTCTTGGTCGAGCCAAGAGTTTTTCAAGACGGGCAAGGCGACGCGTTCCAGGGCATCACCGACGAGCGTTGGACGTTCGAAACGGCCGACACCGGTGTCGATTTCGGTGACGCACCGGATACGGCCAGTGGCGTTGGTCCCGGCGATTATCAATCCACCGCCGCCGACGGTGGCCCCACCAACGTCCTCACCCCCGGACTGTACCTCGGCTACTTTGCCGACGGGGATGACGGGACGAATCAGAATACCGTCGCGACGGCGGATGATCGCGACGCAGCTCGCGACGACGAAGACGGCGTGATGAGCCCTTGGGATTTGATGCTGACGACCGGCGTCGCCCCCACCATTTCCGTGGTCGCGACGAATCTGACGGCACAATCCGCCGAGCTGGTGGGCTGGATCGACTACAACCAAAACGGCCAGTTCGAACCGTCCGAGTCGGCACAAGCCTTCGTCGACATCGGAACGTTGCGGGCACCGATCACGCTGACCTTTCCCGCCGTGCCGAGTTCACTGCAAAGTCCCACGGTGTTGAGATTGCGTTACGGTCACGAGGTGAGCTCGGTCGGGCCCGTCGGCACGGGAACGGCGGGCGAGACGGAAGACCACCTTGTTGCCGTCATGCGGCCGGGTCTGGGTTCGGGAGCGAACACGGTCGAAATTGCCGATCTGGTCGGCGGCGGTCCTGATCTGAACCCCAATGACGCATTCGGTTCATCGGTCGCGGCGATCGGCGATGTCAATGGCGACGGCATCAATGACATTGCGGTCGGTGCGATGCAAGACGACGGTTTCCAAACCGACGCCGGCGCCGTCTATGTACTGCTATTGAACGCCGATGGCAGTGTCAAAACGCTACAGAAAATCTTGCCCGACGGGGCGGGGACCGCGTTCTATCGCGGCAATCGCTTTGGCATCGGTGTCGCACCGGCCGGAGACATCGACCATGACGGGGTACCGGATCTGGCCGTTCTCTCCCAATCGCACGGCGGCAGTGGGACCAGCTCATTGAGCGTCTTGCTGCTCAATGCGGACGGCTCGGTGAAAGAACACGACGATCCGCGATTGTATCTCAATTTCGAATCGATCTCCGTCGACAGGCTTGCCGCGATCGGGGACCTCAACGGCGATGGTCTGTCTGATTTCGCCGTCTCGGATCGAGATCTCAGTGTCAACGGATCGAGCATCGGAGGCGTCCACATCGTCTGGGGCACCGTGGATGGGTATGGTGTTCGGTCTCAATTGATCACCAACACCATCGGCAACGGGCCAGCCTACACACCGACCGACCGATTCGGGTCTTCGATCACGGCGATCGGGGACATTGACGGCGACGGCATCATCGATTTGGCGGTCGGCGCCGAGGGCGACTCCACCTCGCATGCTTCCGGCGGCGCCGTCTACGTGTTGCTAATGAACATGGACGCAACAGTGAAATCCCACCACAAGATCAGTGAGTTGGACGCCCAGTCACCTGTCCTGAAAGATTCCAGCAACTTCGGTTCGTCGATCGCGGCGATCGGAGACCGAGACGGTGACGGCGTCAACGACTTGCTGGTCGGCGCCGCGCGTCACTCATTCAGCGGAGCGGTAAGCTTGGGGGCCGCGTTCGTCGTCTTTCTCAATTCCGATGGAACCGTCAAGGGTTACACTGCGATCGGAGACCAAGCAGGCCACCCGGAATTCGCCACGCTCGAGTCGCTTGCGCCGATCGGTGACATCAACGGTGATGGGCAAATGGACCTGGCGTTTGGAAACCGTCGCGCCGGCGCCGGCAATGAAGGCTCCGTCAGTCTCATGTTTCTCGATGCGATCGCCGCCCCCACCGACATTCTCCTTTCCAGCGACTCGCTGGTGGAATCGGTCGACACCTCACAAATGGATGTCTTGCTGGCAGCGCTGCAGACATTGGATCTGTCACCCAATGACACTCACGTCTATGAATTGGTCAGTGGTGAGGGAGATCATCACAATGCGATGTTCCGCATCGTCGGCGACGAACTCCACCTGCGTCAGCACGCGTTGATCGATTATACGTTGGACGACACGCTGTCGTTGCGAATCAGGGTCACCGATTCGACCGATCAAAGCTTAGAAAAGTCGTTTGACATCCAGGTCTTGAACGTACCCGAGGTGATCCATGTTGACGTCAATGAAGGCCAGATGTCGCGTTCGCACCTGACATCGCTGCGTGTCACGTTCGACGGAATCCTCGCCGAACCGAACCTGGCATCGGCATTTCAGATTCACAACCGAGACCCGCTCAAGGCCGATCCGCAAACCAGCTTTTCCGTCGATCATTCGTCCGGGCGAACCATCGTGACGTTCGGGTTTCTGTCGCAGTTGGTTGACAACGGGAACTATCAGATGGCAATCGACGGCAGCCTGGTTCGCTCCGACAGGGGGATTGTCATGGACGATAATTTTGCCTTCGGTGAGACGGCGACTGATCGATTCTTCCGGCTGTATGGTGATTCCGATGGCGATCGTGACGTCGATGGGCAAGACTACGGCCGCTTCGGCCGGAGCTTTCTAAGGGGTCTCGGAGACTCGGACTACAACCCGCAATTCGACTCCGATTTGGACGGCGACGTCGACGGACAAGACTACGGCCGCTTTGGGCTGAATTTCTTGAAACGGTTACCTTTCTAAAAACACATCCGATTGTTGGTGTGTAGCCTTCAGGCGATTCCCGGTCGCCGCTCCGCGGCGACGATGGGCGGCTGAAGCCTGCACACCAGCGCTGATGCGCGTGCGCTGGGGACCTGACCCCTTTTTCGCGGCTGTTTCAATCGGTCTATGGGGGCAACCTGAATGTCCGTACAATTCGGCTTTCAAACTGCAACACAAACCTGCAATCGATCGCCAAGCGTGAAGGAATCTGCCGATGGGGCATTCGAATCGACTCTCCGTCATCGTTCCCACCCACGGTCGTGTGGATCTGTTTGCCAAGACGCTCGCCTCGATCGAGGCTCAAACCTGTGACGACTTTGAGTTGATCGTCACCGACGACTCGGCGAAACCGGAGGACCAGCAGGCGATCGAAGCTGCCGTCGGTCAGTACCGCGAGTCGACCGGCCGCACCGCCGAGTACGTCTTCACCTCACCGCGTCTCGGCCAGGCCGCCAACACCAATCAGGGAATGTTCGCCGCCACCCGCTCGGTGCTGCGAATTCTGCACAGCGATGACTTGGTGCGGCCGGGATGTTTTCAGTGGGAAATCGACCAATTTGAACGGTTTCCCGAGATCAGTCTGTTGTTCCAGGACTGTCTGCCGTTCCACGAGGAAGACGAGATCCGCTGGATCGAATCGCCCACCCTGCGACTGGTCGAACCGGCCGACTACTTTCGCCAATTCCTCTCGATCGGCACGGCGTTGCCCTCCGGGATGCTGTTCACCAAGGAGGCATTCGACAGCGTCGGCGGGATGCGTGAAGACTGGAGTTTCCTGTGCGATTGGGAATTCTTTGCCAATCTGCTGCTGCGATCCGTCCGACAACGCGAATTCGCCGGCTACGTCACCGCCGGAAATTACGCGTGGCGATTGCACGACGATTCGACGACGACGACGAAATGGCGCCAGCACTACAGCGAACACGCCGATTTGATGAAACAGTGGCGGGAATCGTTAAATGAAAAAGACGTCGACCTGTTCGTCAGCAAAGCCGATTTCGAGAACTTCCTGTTGCGCGGCGACTTGTATCGAAACAAACGACTGATTCAAGATGTGTCCCAGATCTCCAGTGCAGACTTTCGGGCGTCGCTGCCCTGGTTCCGCTCCAATCTCACTGCGTCGCTGCAACGCAAAATCCTTCGCAAGGCCGCTCCCAAGGTCTTGAAGCGACAGATCCGGGCGACTCTGGGCACCACCAAACTCAAAACGGGCAGCACGTCAAACCCGTCGTCATCGACCGAGCCGGACGTGATCACCGGCGACTGGATTCCGGATCTCGTCATCACCGCACTGCACGGCGAACCCGATGCCGCCCCCTGCCGGACCAACATCGTGGTCCCCTACGACAATTCAATCAACCTTTGGCCGATGCGGCAAACCATTGCCGACGCCAAAAAAATTCGGATCACTAATCCCAACCTGAACCGTTTCTATCTGCTGACGGTTTCGGAGTGCCTGAAGTACATCCAGCCCGACGCCGAAATCGAATTCGTATTTCACGACAACCAGCACTTGACTTGGTTCGGACTAAAAGCCGTCATCAACCAGGTCGCCGCCGATCGATTCGAATTGACCTACCAAAGCCAGAACCCGCGCGAAGGCACGGAGAAGGGTTATTCCAAATGGAGTCTCCGCTATCGCTGTCTGCGAGCAGACGCCCCCTGGCATACCGAACCGATGACGGGCTTGACGATCGGCGTGTTGACGCTCGGCGATCGGATGGAAGAGCTGAACGATTTGATCGACACCGCGCGGAGGCATTGTGATGTTCCCTACGAAATCGTGTTGATCGCGCCCCACAAGATCGAAGCCTTTGACGGGCACGATGACGTGCGGCAAATCCAGTTCAGCGAGCGCGACGACTTGGGCTGGATCACACGCAAGAAGAATTTGATCTGCCAAGACGCCGCGTACAGCGACATTGTCGTCTGTCACGACCGCTTCGCCTTCACCGAGTCGTTCTTCGCCGCCTTCCGCAGCTGGGGCTGGGCCTATGGCATCGCCGCGGTTCGTCTGCAATTGCCCGACGGCAAACGCGCCCTCGATTGGGGTGTCGTCCGGGGCGACAACCATAGCTGGTGCCAGGGCGGATTGCTGAACTACCGTGATTACTCGCGATTCAGCTATGTCCCCGGTGGCGTGACGTTGATCCGCAAATCGTTCTGGCAACAGTTCCCCTGGTGCGAAGACCTGTACTGGAATGAACACGAAGACGTCGAATTGTGTCGACGCATTCAACGCAGCGGCGTTAGGATCAGCTTTTTCCCCGGCTTGATGATCACCTCGCGCGATCGCTGGGTTGACGAAAATCCGCTGATCGATTTCTCCGATCAAGACGATCTTTGAACGCCACCGCTAAACCGCTTGCCGCACGGTCATCTCACGGCAGGTTTGCAGTGTCGCGGGATCGATCCCTTTGGCCACGGCAACGATTCGGTTGCGGGTGTGGATCGAGAACGGCTTGATCCCGGTCGCTTGGGCTGCAAAGTGCACCGCTTTGGCCACCGCTTCGCCTTGCGTGTCGTGAAACATCATCAGAAATCGTTCGGGGTGCAAATAGGGCAGCACCGATTTCACGTCCAGGACCGGTTGCTCGCCGAAGTGGCCTCCGTCGATAAACGCGAAATCCAACGTGCGATCTCCCAACAGCTCCGGAACGCCTTCGGGGCTGCAAGCGATTTCGTAGTCGACGACGGATTCGATGTTCAGCGTCGCCGCACCTTCCAACGCGAACTGCAAGCCGCGGGGAAGCTGGTCATACTGTTTGTCTCGGTGCAATTGGCGCAGCTTTTCGACGTGTTCCTGCGCGGTCGCATGATCGTAAATGTAGTGTTCCATTTCTTCTTCGATGTAGGCGTCGGCACTGATCAAGTGGCCGCCGGTCTTTTCGAATGCCGTGGCAAGGAAGAAGCTGCTGAACCCGAACGCCGTCGCGATTTCGTACCCGCTTTTTAATTCATTCGCCGCGACCAGGTAGTGCATCATCATCCCCTCTTCGAACGTCAACGAATAGGGGAATTTCCGATCGGGCAACTTGTACATCCAATCCAACTCGTCGAAGGCGATCTGGTGCGGAAAGAGCACCGGCCCGAGTTTGTCGGTGATCGGAACCAATCGTGGACGCAGTTCCTCGGCCAGCTTCACGCGGATCGGATGCCAGGTGGGCAAGACGGCCAGGTTCTGAGCTTCGCCTCGCAGGTCCGCGACTTCTTTTTGGCACTGAGCCAGACGTTCTTGAAACGCCCCCAACTCCTGCTGTAGACGCTCGGAAATGGGGGCCGTCTCGCTCCGCTCGGGCAAGGCTGCCGCATCGCGCTCCAGTTCACTCCGCAACTGCTGAAGTTGCTGTTCGGTCGATTCTTGGTGCTGCGTCATCCGGGTCTTCAGCCGCCTGCTGCGGCGCAGGTTTCCGATGGCCAATCCCAGCGCGAGAAAAGCCACGACCGTTGCGATAGTGAGGGTGGAGAGCATGGGGACTGAGGCGGCGACGGGAGAGCGTTGAAGTAGAACGCGTGGCAAGCGGGATGGGCATCAAGCTAACGGGCCTTGCGTGTCTGCCGCAACGTCACTTCCCGCGGCGGCTGACGCCTGCATCGTCTTGCCAGGCCGATCCCCGAGAACGAAGCGGTGACGCGCGAACCGACCACCGCCAGAGACCACCGCCACCGGACACGCGAAACCGCTACGCCGCTGCGGTCTCGTCGTGGAGACTGGTCAGTGCGTCGTGAACCCGTTGGCGACGCAATTGATCCAGCGTGACCGACGGCTCGACGCGGCGGGCGTACAATTGCATCCATTGGGCGAAATGACACAGGGCCATGTTGCCGTTGTCCCACACCATGCTCAACCGTTGGTCGACGTTGTAGTTGTACTTGGGCCAAAACAGATCGATCATGTCGCGATCGATGACGAGAAAGCGATCCGCCAACATTTCCCACCAGGCGTGCAGATCGTCGACGGCTTTCGCCCCCGTTCGCTGCAGATAGCTGCGACACAGTACGATTTCTGGGGTCGCCTGCTGCAGCATTTCGTCAAACTCGTCGCACACCCGAAACGTCATTTCGGGGCCACACAAGTCAGGCGACCAGTAGGACAACAGATCGTCGGTCGTGCCGAACATCAACAGATCGGCCGGATGGCAGGGGACGTACAATCGAGTGGCAAAATCCAGCACCATCAATCGCTTCTGCTGGCCGCTGGCCGCGTCGACGGGAAACTGGTTCAACAAGTCGCGGCAAAACTGGTCGGCTTCGGCCAGATGAATCCGGGTATCGGCGCGGGTCTTCATGGCGTATCGACAACCCAACCGTTGGGCCTCCTGCAACCCACGCCGCGTCGACACGATTTGTAGATTCAAATTGTGCGGTCCCGGATGCTGTGGTTTTTCACTCGTCACCACGGTGACCCCCAGCGATTCAATCTGCTCGCGTTGCTCCGGCGCGACATCGTTCCAAGTGGACAGGATCAACCGCGAATGCGGCATCGTCTGGCGATACAACTGCAGCGTCTGAATCGTCAGTTCGTCGCGTGGGACGACGGGCCCCTGAACGACCACCGCGATCGACTCGTCGGCGTCCTGGCCTGACGCAGCTGGGGTCAAGACCACCGTGCTGGCCGCGGCCTGTTTGGGATAATCACGAAAAACGCGCCACCAACCGCCGTCCAGATCCGCCTCTCGGGAGAGGCGTTCGATCAACCGGCGATAGCGTCGAAGCCGCTCCGACGGTTCGCGGGAGACGAGGTTGACGAACCAGCAAATCCATTCCCATTTCCACATCGTGATACTCGTGACCGATGAACAGTGTGCAGCTTGGGGCGTCCCTCAGGCCGCTTCGCGGCCGCGTATGCAATGCGTCTTCTCTGCGGCAGCCTGGATTCGTGACTCGAATCCGCGACGCACGAATTGCTCCAGGTCCTCGGGGGTCCCCAGTCCGTGCATCACGTCCCCGGCATCACCGATCGATACCGTTTCCACATGTTGTCCGCCGCGGATCAATCGGGAATAGACCGGAGCGACGTAGAATTCATTCTTGGATCGATCGTTTTCGCGGATCATGTCTTTGGCCGCTGAGACGAAATCCGCACCGTGGGCAAAGTTGTAGATCCCCACGGTGGCCTCGCTGGACACCACCTCTTTCTCGATCACGCCGACGATCTCACCCCGGTCATCGCGTCGGACGTAAGACCACTTCGGCGAATCATCAGTCATGGTCATCAAGAACGCATCGATGCCGCGTTGCATACCGACGTTCAAGTAGTCGTCGATGGACGCATCGATCCATTGATCACAGTTGGCGATCATCAGGGGCGACTGGTTGTCGATGCCGTCACTGGCCAACAGCACGGTGCAAGCGGCGCCCGCGGTGACCCGGTCGAGCGTGCGGATTTCACACCCCGGCGCGGCGTCGCGCAAGATCGACTCCAGCGGATAATCGCTGATGTGCGAGGACTGGCACAGAAAGAAAAATTTATGGTCGCAGGCCGGCCGCAGGTTATCAATCACGGTGCGAATCATCGGCACACCATGAACGGGGATCAAGGGCTTGGGATCTTGATAGCCGGCTTGTTGAAACCGTGAACCATGCCCCGCCATCGGGATCACAATATTAAGCATCCGGAGACCTCCTTGAATCGTCCGCATCAATAAACTTGTCGTTAGGTACGCTCGGTGTTTTGAGCACCACGGTCGTGGTGGGCTCCAAAGCCTCGAAATCGGTCGACTGACCGGGGTCGATCTGAACGATGTCGCCGGAAACATACTCTCGGCCGTTCATTCGCACGCGTCCCGACGCGATCACCGTGTACTCGGTCGCGACGGCGTGATAGTGGCTTGGTTCGTGGTCACCCGCACGATAAATCTTAATCGCGACTTCAACGTCGTCGTTGGCAATCAAAGCGGGTTGAAAGTGCCCGACCAACCATCCGCCGACAAAGTCTTGTAATTGGTGTTTGGTCACGTCCGTGGTCGCTTCGCAGCTTGCGGGGTCTGCCATGCCTGTCTCGTCTCGGTGGGTCAATGTGGTGCAACGGCGAGTCGATCGCCTTTGGCCTCATGGCGTGCGGTATATCCGATCCGCCGCGCCGGCGGCAAGGTTGATCGTAAAGTGGCGAATGCTGTGTCAGCGTTAAATGTTCGGGTTGCGTTTGTCGAGCGGAAAAGGGGTCAGGTACCCAAAACCAAATGGCCCGAGGGGTGCTTCGCATTTTTGGTACCTGACCCCTTTTCCGCGGCACTCAAGGTTTAAAAGTTGACGCACCACTACGCCGCCGCACGCTCCGATCGTGGGTCGGCGGCCGCCTTGGGACCAGGTTCCACCGAAATCTGCTGGCCTTCGAAACGCAGCACGATGTCGGCGATGTCCAACATGCCTTGGCGGTGAGTCACGAAAAACACCGTGCGATGCTGGCACTGATCCCGAATGGTGTCAAAAATCAGACGCTCGCTCTCGACATCGATTTGGCTGGTCGCTTCATCGAGAATCAGAATATCGGGATCTCGGATCAAGGCTCGCGCCAGGGCGATACGCTGGCGTTGGCCCCCGCTGAGTCGGTGACCGTCCTGGCCGATGACGGTCTCGTAGCGATGGGGAAGCTCGTTTTCGATAAACGATTCCGCGTGGGCCGCCTTGGCCGCTGCCAGGATCTGCTCCCGCGTCGCCCCGGCCATCCCGTAGCCGATGTTGTAATACAGGTCTTCGTTGAACAGTTCGGTGTTTTGCGTCACCAACGCAATTCGGCTCCGCAAATCCTTCAATTTCATCTGTCGAATGTCGGTGTCGTCGAGACACACGCGACCGGCCTGCGGATCGTAGAACCGACAGAGCAGATTGATCATCGACGATTTCCCCGATCCGTTGGCCCCCACGACGGCCACGGTACTGCCGTGCGGAATCTCCAGCGACACGTCACACAAAATCGGATTGCCCTCTTCGTAGGCGAAATGAATCCCTTCCAGTCTGAGGCTGCGGTGCGGCCGCGACGCGGTCACGGCGTCGTCCGCCTCGGCGATTCGGCTGGACTGGTCCAACATCGGATACAACAAATTGGCCGCGACGGCTCCGGTATTGATGCCGTCGATCACCGAAGCGAGCTTTCGCACCGGATCGCTGGCCCCGACCAACATGCCAAAAAAGACGATCATCGACGCCGGGCCGAGCGGCTGGCTGGTGATCTGGATTCCAAAAATATCGGTCGCACGATTCATCACCAAGTAAGACCCGGCGACGATCGCCGTGCTCATCATTCCCAGTGCTAGCAATTCTGTGAGCGGACGGTTCAACGCGTTGAAGCTGACGATTCGCATCGTGAATCGCTGCATATCCAGGGTCGCCTTGTCAAACCGCTCCTGTTCGTGATCTTCGCGGCAATAGGCTTGGACGGTTTTAATGTTATTGAGCGATTCGAGCATGACGTGATGAAGCCCCATCGCCCGTTCCAGCAGGCTTTGGCAGACGCGTTTGAGCGATCGGCTGACCACGTACAGCAACCCGAACACGAGGGGAACGACCAGCAGGGTCAACAACAGCAAGCGGGGACAGATGATCGCCGCCCCGATCAAACAGGACGCCAATTTCAGTGGCTCACGCACCGCACCGCCGTAAACACTGGTGATGCCATTTGACAGCATATTGGTCGTGTAAGTGATGTGCGCGACAAAACCGCTGCTGGTGTAGCCGGCGAAGCTGGCTTGGTCCAGCCTCAGCGCCTTGGAGAAGATTTTGGTTTGAATCCGCCGCGTGATACGGGCAGCGATGAGGGCCACGATGGCGGTGTTGGCAAACTGGAAGACGTGCTTCAGCGCGGTGCACAATAAGACGCCCAGCATGACGTACAAGACGGTCTGGAATGGATCCTGGGGCAGATACTTTTGGACATAGGGTTGGATTTTCAGGGAGGAATCGAGGCCTGCTTGTTCGGCATTTTTGCGTGATTGCAACAGTTCCAGCTGAATCGCCGGGTCGACGCCGGGTGCGGGATTGTTGCGGACGTCGATCATTTCGCGTTCGATGGCCGCGATCCGCAGCTTGCTCTCGGCGATCTCGCCTTCGACCCAATCTTGCAGCGATTCGCCGACCATCGTGACTTTGATGACCGGGAAGAGCGCGCCGATATTCAATCCCCAGATCGCGCCATTGCCGACCGCGCAGAGGGTTGCGACAAGTAACAGAGGCCAGAAACCGAAGGCATCGGCAAGTGCTCGACCAAAATTCTTCATCAGTGCTTCTTCTCGTTGTGCAATTGCAGCTAAAGACGCGTCGACACAGAATGTCGCCACATCGATCGAATCTGCCGCACTTTTAGCGAAGATCACCACACGACTTCAATCGGAATGTTAGGACAATGATTGAAATGGAGCGTCTTGCCCATCGCGGGCTCTGGAACGAAGCGTCCGAAAAGAACAGCCGGGTGGCGTTTGAGCGAGCGTTTGCCGCGGGATTCGGCGTCGAAACGGATCTCCGCGACCACGACGGCACGGTGGTGATCAGCCACGATCCGCCTGGCGGGGCGAGCGAACCGGAAATGAGTTTCGAAGATTTTCTAGCCCTGTATCGCCGGTGCGACGCTTCGGGAACCCTGGCATTGAACATCAAAGCGGACGGGTTATCCGCCAACGTGCATCAATTGTTGAAAAAATATCAGTTGGGCAGGTATTTCGTCTTCGACATGGCGATCCCAGATCTGTTGGCGTATTCAAAACTCGGCATGCGTTGCTTTTCGCGGCAAAGCGAGATTGAAATTCCGACGTTGTTGAAAAATTTTTCGCCATACTCACCGATCGAGGGGATCTGGCTAGATTCGTTTTCGTCGATTTGGTATCCCACCGATCTCGTTCGCGAACACTTGGCGTCGGGACTGGACGTTTGTCTGGTTTCACCCGAGTTACACGGCCGAGACCCACAGCCCTGGTGGGACGAATTACGAACGTTTCTTGAAACGACACCACCGGATAGAGACCCGCGACCAGGCAGGTTGATGTTGTGCACAGATTTTCCCAACGAATTTTGATCGGCTGCCAGGGAGGGCAACGTAAGTGATCAAGGCAATCATCTTTGACATGGACGGCGTCTTGGTTGATGCCAAGCAGTGGCATTTCGAGGCGCTTAACACCGCTCTGGAACTGTTCGGGTATCGCATCAGCCAATTCGAACATCATCAACGCTTCGACGGTCTACCGACACGCGAGAAGCTCCGCATCCTGGCCAAGGAAAACGGCTTTCCGCACACGCTCAGTGAGTTCGTCAACGAGATGAAACAGCACTGCTTGTTGGAAACCGCCGAACGACTTTGTCAGCCGAATCCGGTCCACCTCGAAACGCTCGAAACGCTGCGGACCGAGGGCTACGACTTGGCGTTGGCATCCAATTCGATCCGACGCTCCGTCGACCGATTGATGCAATTGACCTCGCTCAATTCGCTGCTCTCGTTCACCCTCAGCAACGAAGACGTCTCGCAGCCCAAGCCGAGCCCGGAAATCTATACCTTGGCCATCAAACGCCTGGGCGTCTTCCCCAACGAATGCCTGGTGGTCGAAGACGGTGACTACGGAGTGGCTGCAGCGAAAGCGGCCGGCGCCAACGTGCTCCGTGTCGAAACGGTTCGCGACGTCAATTACAAGAACGTGCGAAATCGTATCGAAGAAATCAAACGCGAATCCGGCCCCAAGACTTCGGTCGCGTAGCGACCGAAAACGCGCCAGCCGGACGGTCTTCCAGACGGACACCGGACGGGTCGCGCCGTTCCCCTCGCGCCGTTCCCCTCGCGCCGTCGGCTCGACCTAACTCGCATTGCGAGCGTAGCAGCGCGACGACATCAGCAGCCCGCCGGCGAATACCATCCACATCATCCAGGATGCCAGTTCCGGTGCGACCGGACCGCCGCCCGAGATCGTGGACGAGATCCACGACGCATAGGACGAGACCTTGATCGACCCCGCCAGATCACCGTAGTCCGCATCCAGATTGCCGTCCACGCTGGCGATGAACGAGTGCACGCCGGCCAAGACCTCTCCACCGCCAAAGTCCATGAACACGGCGCCCCCGCTGTCTCCGCCGGCGATCAGGTATTCGAGATCCAGCTGCGTTGCCGTTCCGAAAAAGTTGTCGCCCGCCAATCCGCTGTCGAAATCTTCAAAGAGGATGTCGTCGCTGTAGCCGGTGACGGAACTGCCGTCGACGTCCACGATATTTTGACCGGCTCGTTTGGTGCCCGCCGGAGCGGTGATCCCGGTCTGGCCGTTGCCCGTGACCCCGTATCCGACGTGGGTTGCCGTTTGTCCCACTTCCGACGTGTTGGTGTTGATGGTCGCCGGCGTCACGCTCAATTCGCTCGTGGCCAGTCGCAACAGGGCGATATCGGTTCCCGTTTGAAGATCGCCCGTCCAGCCGGGAAACACAAATCGCTCGGCACCCACGTGGATCCCGCCGCCGCTATCGGTCAGATCAAACGTCCAATCACTCGCCGACAATCCCACTTCATCCAAGCAGTGCCCGGCCGTCAGGATCCAGTTTTCTTCGATCAGCGTGGCCGAGCAGATCATCGAACTCCACGTCAACGCGCCGACCGCGGGATAGCTGGCGGCCAAACTCGTGTAACTGGAATCGGCGCGATCGTGACGAATCGTGCCGCCGGTCGCGGTTTGCATGGCCCCCAGGCCTAGCAACAACAAGAGCCCACTCCACACGCGTCCCGGCGGACGCCCTGGGGGACGGATTCGCAGTTCAACGAGGCTTCCTGGATTGATGGCCGTGCGCATGGTTGGGGTTTGATTCGAGGTGGGTTCAATTGGAAGAAGGGGCCGGAGTCGAGCGCTGTGTCACTCGGGGCGGCGATGAGTCGACGGAACGTTCCGGAACCGCGTCGACCGATTCAGCTGCATCGACGGTCAGCCCAACGACTTGCCGAATCACCCGCTGAGCCTCCGCCGTCATCCCGCCGGGGTGCCGCATCGAGACGAGTAATCGCTGGAGCGTCGGATGACCGGCCAGTTGAAAGCGAGGATATTGCGGTGCCCGCCAGTGCGACCCATCGTGCCAAGCGTAGGCGATCGTCAGGGCGGGTTGATCCACTTCCCGCGGCTGCAGCGTTTGGCAACGGAACTGGTCCGGCTGGTCCGGCATGTTCCAGACGACGGGCTCACTGTGCGCGCGGAATTCCGTCCGCGCATAGCAGGTCTCCGGCAGGTGGCTTGCCAGCGGACCTCCCGGCCCGGCGATCAAGGTCACGACGACGACCTGCTTGGTCTGGCGATGTTGATAGACACGTCGCCAGTGATCTCCCGCCTGCAGAATGTCCAGCTCACCGGGCTGTAATTCCCATCGCTCGGTCAGTTCCCATTGGCCCAGCGTCTCGGCCAACTCGAACGCGCATCGCGGCGTCACTTGGGTCCGCGCAGCCGATGTCGCCAGACAACTGACCAGGGCGAGCGAGCAACCCAGCACCGCGGCCTTCGTTCGTGTCAACTTGACGTTCATCACGCTTCGCCACTCCGTTGCATGATGGGCCGTGTCGTCAATTCATTTCGGCGAATGAATTCATTTTGCAGCCTGACCCAGGCACGCTGTTCGCTGAGATGCAGTCGGCCTTTGCGAAGCTGGTCGACCTGAACCGACTCGAAGGATTCCCGGGCTCGATCGCGATCGCCGACCGCCAAGTAAGCGGCTGCCAAGTGCAGGTGTGTCGTCGGGGCACCACCACCAGAGCCGGCCAGGGCACGATTGAACCACTCCAGTGCGTCTGCGGCACGATTCATCCGCACCAAGATCCAACCCTTGGTGTCCAAGAATTCGGGCACCGGACCGGTCTGTTTCAAAACGTGATCGATGTGTCGAAGTGCCTGTTGGAAATCACGCCCTTCTTCGGCCAACAACATCGCCAAATTGTTTGCGGCGACGACGTGATCGGGGTGCCGGGTCACGGCACGATCGAGCAATTCCATCGCCGCAGTCTTGCGCTGATGGTGCGTGTGCCATGCCACAATCGCCATCAGAAGCGTCGGATCATCGACCGCCTCGGTCACGCTGCGTTCGATGATCGGTTCCAAAGTCGCCTGGTGTGCGGGAGACAAATCGTCGGTGCTGACGGCGATGACGGCAGCCGTATGAGCCCTCAAAGAGGTGTTCACCGTCCACCGTGGATCGGCAACCAACGCGATGGCCTTGTCGGCATGACCATGACGGGCCAACGCAATCGCCAGCGCCGCGACAGCTTCAACGCCACGTTCGGCGACGGTGCGATAGTGCCGGATCGCCAGATCGCCTCGGCCGACCCGTTCATAGGCCTGGGCAACGATCTTGTCCGAAGGGACGGCCAGCTCGTCCGAAGGGACGGCCAGCTCGTCCGAAGGGACGGTGGTTTCGCCACCACGTCGTTGCCGCAGCGCAATCTCCTCGATCGCACCGCGGACTCCATATCGGTTGTGGAGCACGTCGACCAGTTCCAGCCAGATTTCGTTGTCATACCCCAACTCCGCCAACGCGCTGCGATAACAGCGTTCGGCGGCCGGCGTGTTGCCGGCCGATCGCCAAGCTCGCGCAGCCGCCGTCCATTGATCGGCTGAACCATCGCCGCCGGCTTGACTCTGGCCGTTGGCAGCACCAGCGCCGCCGGCAGCACCAGCGCCGCCGGCAGCACGCCGTTCGAATTGCCGGGCGGCTTGGGCATATCGGCCCAGCCGAACCAGGCATTGGACCTGCAGCGTTTCCAACGCGGGCAACCACGCGGCGGCCCCCGCAGCGGACGAAGCCGTCGACATCGCGACCAACGATTGGCAACGCCCGATCGTCTTGAGCGCGGCTTCGTGGCGGCCGGCGTGGGCATCCAGCCGGGCTTGAACGAGCATCCAGCGGATCCGCAGGTCCCGGCTGACGGGTTGAAACCCTTGGTTTTCCTGTTTCAACAATTGCCCCGCCAAGACCGCCGACTCCGCGGGACGCTCCGCTTGAAACAGCGCCTCGGCCAGCTTGATCCCCAGTCCCATCGGGCGATCGCCCGCCAACCGCCACGCCCGCAGGTACGCGGCGGTGCACTGCGGCCACTGTCCCTGGCTGGCACAAACATCACCTAACATGATGTAGGCCGCGTGGTGATTGGGCGTCCGCTCAATCGCCATGGCCAGAAACCGTTTCGCATCGTCGTGACGGTGCTGCAACACGGCTTCGCGTGCGCTGGCCAGATAAATCGGATACGCCACCGCGGCCGGACAGTGGTCGTCGATGCTCAACCGGGCCCGTTCGATGGACGGGGGTTCCGTGCCAAACACCTGGGCGAACCGCCACGCCTGCAAAAATGCGTGCGCCGACCCGACTCCGCTGGCCGCGTCGGCGATTGCCGGTTCGATCGCATTGACCACACGACGATCCATCGACTCGTGGTGATCGCAGCAATACGATGCCAGCTCGATCACCAAACGATCTCGCCACGGCGACGTGGGACCGAATCGATCCATCCATCGGTTCAAACGATCGACGGTGACCAAGGGGTGACGGGGGCGTGAGCCGTTGGGAAATCGCAACATCGCCTCCACGCACAGTCGCAATGAATGCGCGTCGCGTTGATCGATGGCGTAGAGACGTTCGGCGCTGCGGCAGGCCGATTTGGCCTGATCGAGCTCCAACGCCAACTCCAAATGGGTTCTCAAGGCGCCCACATGCGATGGCGATTGCTCAAGGACCGATTCAAGTTGGTAAAAGGCCTGCATGGACTCGTCGACCGAGTCAGCGTCTTGGAGCGACGCCCAGGCATAGCGATAGCGCGCATCAACCCGCTCGGGCTGCAGCTGCAACAACGTTCGGTAACACGATGCCGCACGATCCCAATCGGCATTCGATTCGTGGCCGCGCGCCTCGGTCAGGGTTTCGCTGATGATGCGATTTCGCTTCGCCGCATGATGCACGATCGCGACACCGACGATGCCGGCGACAACCAGGGGAACGCCCCCCACCACCACCAGGGACTTCCCCCATCGTGGCCATCGTCTGCCGAGCGCAGGAGAGCTTTGTCCGGACGGACCTTCAGGGTCGCTCCGACCGGAGGGCTCGCGGCCTGCCCGGAGATCCGTAGCAGAACGGCGCGAGCGGGCTGTCGTTTGAGTCGATGTTCCGAAATCAGCGTGATCATGCCACCCCGACGCGTGAACGAAGGGCGCCGCGTGGCCTCTTGCTAACGCGTGCGGGTCTAAATCGACAGCCCGCGAGCCGTCCGGTCGCACCCAACGATCAAACGTGAACACAGCCCTGACCTTGCCCAGCCAAGCCCGAAACGCGAAAAAGAGTAAAGCCGACAGGGGCACCGCCAACCAATCGCCCAGGTCATGTGCCCACGTCGTGTACGACTCCGTTTGGTAGCGGTCCGCGATCAAGGCGACGGCCGAAATCCGGGTGGCGTTGGCCACAATGGCCGCCGGGAACGCCAGCAACATCACGGCCGCCAAATCCCACGCAACGCCCCACCCCGGCTTGCCGGGACCTTGATCCCGCCCGGACGGCGAACGGGAAAGGAAGGTGATGATGGTCCCCAGTGCCGCGACCGCGACGGTCATCCGCAGCCCACTGCAATCCCGCGTGATCCCGACTCCGCCGCTTGCCATCATCAGCGTGTAGCCGTCGGTCACCGCAAAAGTCGACGTCAGACTGAGCAGGTAACAACTGCCCCACGCGGACAACCACTGCAACGATTGATTTGCCAGCATTTCCAGCTGGAACGGAAGCGGGATCATGAATCCCAAGAAGCCGATCGCCGGCAAACTCCAGACCAACACTCCCCGGCCTGCCAACAGTCCAACCATTCCGCCCAGATACAGCGGCAGGGTCCAACATTGTAGTGTTGGAAGATGGAAGTATCCGCCTAGCGATAGCAAGCCCTGCGCGACTACAAGCAACCCCAGTCCAGGGCCCCAGGGCTTGTCGATCGCCGGCAAGGTCGATCGCCGCTGCCACAACAGCCAGAGTGCAATCGGCAGCACCGCCGGCCCATGAGAATAGCTTGTATTGGAATGCCACTGTTGAAACAGATGCCCTACGACCTGACGGTAGCTGCAAACAGCCAATACCACCCAAACCAGGATCAGCGTCGGCAAATGCCGAGCCGATATGCCTCGCCAGCCGCGGCATGTGCCCCTTCGGGGAGCCTGCAGATTGGATTGCACGAGTGGATTCTATGGGACATGGGAATGGACACAGTTTTTCTGTCCATCGGCCTCACCGCGACAACAACGCGATCGAATCGTTTTTCGCCCGCAGACCGCGACGTTTCCTCAAGACCGGATTGGAAGAAGGAACCCGGAAAAGCGTGCAGATCGACACGTCGCCCCATCGATGTCGCTTGAGGCATTTCCGGGACAATTCTGTGTTTTTTCCAGAACGGAGAAAAGATATGCCGGTTAGGCAGACGATAGGGTGGGTAAGCCTCACAGCACTCGGTAGAAAACGGCAATGATCAAACAACTTCGCAAGCCTCGGCGACTAAGCCATTTCATCATCCGGACCGTCGTCATGGTGCCGTTCGGTTTGGCTCTGGTTTCATTGCCCGAGGCAGCCCCCGCCCAGGCACCGACGCAGGGATTCGGCGGCGGGTCCAAACGCGCGTCCTCGGCGCCCTACCAACAGCGTTTGTCGCCCTATCTCGACTTGCTACGCAGCGACAACAGCATTCTGAGCCCCTATCACTCTTTTGTTCAGCCGCGGCAGCAACTGCGGCTGAATCAGAACCGACAAGCCGAACAGCTTCGCAAATTAGAACGAACGATCCAGCGATCGACAGCCCCGACGGCCCAAAGCGAACGAATGCAGACGGGACGCGGTGGGACATTCAACAATTACCTGCACTACTACCAATTCAACTCCGCCTTCCAACGGTGACCGCTTGGTCGACGGCTCCGTTGCCCCCGGTGTCGTGATTCCTGCCCCGCCCCACATCATTGCAATCATCAACGTGAACCTCGCCGTCTGTTCTCTGCGACACCTCGCTCTCGTGCTGCTATCGGCATGCGCGATGGCCAGTACCGGGTGCCAATTGGTGCAGAGGGTTGACGCTCCGCTTGAGTTGCCGGCGTTGCTGGATGCGAATTGCGATTCCGATGGCGCGGTAGCGTTTGTGCCTCGTGAATTGGACAAAGTGACCACGCCGATGTATCGCATCGAGCCGCCGGATATTCTGACGATTGATGTCCAGCAAAACGTTTCTCAGCAACAACACGCGTTGCAGCCGGGTGACATCGTCTTGCTCACGGTGACGGGGACCTTTCCCGAGGAACCGATCGAAGGCGAATACCAAGTTGAACTCGGCGGCGTGATCCAGCTCGGCTTCAGCTATGGAGCGGTCGAGGTGATGGGCGTCGGGGTCGAACAGGCGAAGCAGCGGATCGAAGACCATCTGAAAACACAATTGCAGCAGCCGCTTGTTTCGATGTCGTTGCGCGGGGTTGCGGGAATTCAACCCATCGCCGGTGAGCATCTCGTCGGCCCCGATGGCACCGTCACGCTTGGCCAATACGGCTCGGTCCGATTGGCCGGCATGACCTTGGACGAGGCACGCCTGGCGATTTCCGCCCAGATGTCCACGGAGTTTTCCGATCCCAAAGTCTCGGTGTCGGTTTATGCGTACAACAGCAAAGGCATTTATGTCATCACCCAAGGCGGCGGGCTGGGCGATGAATTGGTTCGGTTGCCATTCACCGGCAATGAAACGGTGATCGACGCGTTGAGCCAAATCAATGGGCTCAGCTACGTCTCGTCCAGTCGCATGTGGGTCGCCCGCCCCAACCGCGAACAAGGCACCAGCGTGATGTTGCCCATCGATTGGGAGGGCATCACACAACTGGCCGATGTCAGCACCAACTATCAGCTGTTGCCGGGTGACCGAATTTTCATCGCGCACAACAAGATCATCGCTTTCGATTCCGCGATCGCAAAATTCACGTCGCCACTGGAACGCATTCTGGGATTCACTCTGCTGGGCACAGGGACGGCGTCACGGTTGTCCGGGAAAGTGCTTGACAAGACCAGCGGAGGCGTCGGGTTCGGCCAATAGGCTCGACACGCAACTCATGAACCAGCGGTCCACCCCATCGACGCGAACCACGATCGGCCACCTCGTACTGGCGGGGCTGGCGATCACACTGGCCGGTTGCCAGTCGTGCCTTCCGGGCCGACGTTCCAAGACCATCACGCCAGCCGCCTACGATTCGATCGTCAACAATGCAGGCTATCGCGAGACCACTTGGACACCCTTGGATCCCTGCGACGCCTGGCAGTCGCCGGTCCGACACGAACACGTCGACCAGCAGTGGTTCGAACACGTCGGCGCGGAAACGTTGCCCAACCCGATCGAGCAGATCAGCCACGAAGTCCCCAGCGAACTGGCGAACGTCGACCTGGCGAACATCGACCTGGCTGCCGTTGACCCACAGCTCGAATCCGGTCCAGCCGACGAACCGACGGACAGCGTGGCCCAAAGCAGTACGGCCCCAGACAGTGAATCAATCGGCACCGCGTCCGCATCGGTCGCAACCGGGAAGTGGTACGAAATCGAATCCGGCCCGAGCGAAGAACTTGAACACGTTGAGATCGAGTATCTCCGTTAGTCGCGTGACGAGCCACGCGTGGCAGGGAAGCAAGCAATCAGATGGCAACGGCGGTTTTTGACACCACCGATCACACCTCTCTGCCCCGCATCGACACGGACGTCGATGATCGGCACGGCTGGGGGTTTGCCCTGTTGCTGGCGACGACGGCGACCCTGTTTGTCCGCCCGGCGGACCTGGTGCCGGCCTTGGACAAGTGGCCGATCTATCAAGTACTGATCGTCGCCTGTCTCGCCGTCTCGGCCCGGGCGTGTGCCAGGCAACTCAGCCACGGCAGACTGGTCCACCGCCCGATCACGGCGGCGTTACTGTTATTGGTCATCGCGGTCGGAATGTCGCATCTTTCGCACGGCTTTGTCTGGGCGGCAAGGATGTCGATGTTGGAAGTCAGCAAGTTGATCGCCCTGTACGTGCTGATCATCGGACTGATCAACACGCCGACGCGGCTGCGGTTTTTCGTGAAGTGGCTGACCGTTGCGATCACGACGATGGCATCACTGGTGTTGTTGGACAAGTTCGGCATGGTGTCGATCGCCGCACTGGAATCGATCCAAGACCGCGGTGTCATCCAAAACGGTGTCGTCGAGCAGGTGGAACGCATTCGTGGGACAGGCATCTTTCAAGACCCCAATGACTTTGGATTGATCCTCGTCATGGGACTCGTTTTTTGCGTCTCGTTCCTGACCAAACCTCGGACCGGATGGGTGCGTTATGGCTGGCTCGCACCGACAGGTGTTCTGTTGGCTGCGTTGGCGATGACCCATTCACGTGGTGCACTGCTGTCGTTGATCTGCGCGGTGTCGACGGCGTTGTGCTATTTCCGCGGAGGAAAATATGGCGCGTTGGCGTTGCCGGGATTGTCGTTGTTGGCGTTGGCGTTTTCTAGCCGCATGTCTGACTTCAGCGCGATCAATCAAGGGACGGGCCAAGACCGCATTCAGATTTGGTCGGAAAGCTTGAGCATTTGGCGGCAATATCCGTTGTTCGGTTTGGGCGAAGGATTGATCGCCGATGAAATCGGCGTGGTGACTCACAATTCGTTTCTGCATTGTTACGCCGAACTGGGCTTTTTCGGCGGCACCACCTTCGTCGCCTGTTTTTTGGCTGCCGGGTTCGGCCTCTGGTCGCAACGGCGTCCGCGATCGAAACCGCCCGAAGAGGAGATGCCGGCGGCCCAAGCGGCTCGCGAACATTCTCGGTTGTGCGGCTTTCTGTTCGCGGCCTTGATGGGTTGCATCGCCGCCATGCTGACCATCTCGCGACAGTTTGTCGCCCCCACCTACTTGATCCTGGGACTCGTCGCGGCCGCAATTTCCATGCCCGCCAATGCGTCGATCCCCGGTCTGGCAACCGGGTTGCGAATCGGCAACCGGTTCTTGCTGTTGTCTCTCCTCGCCAGTGCCGGCTCACTGTTGCTGTTCTACATGACCATCCGTCTTTTTGTCCGCTGGTGATTTCAAACTCAAACATTGACTTTGATGAGTAGTTTCCGTGTCATCTCTCGAAACATTCTGAGCAACTGGGTGGCCTACGTCATCCAGGTGGCGATCACGTTTTTCTTGACGCCATTCGTGTTGCACCAGATCGGTGATGCGCGTTACGGCGTTTGGACCATCGTGATCAGCATCACGGGATATTACGGACTGTTGGATCTTGGTTTGCGTGCCGGGATGACCCAGTACATCACCCGGTACTTTTCCAAGGGTGACTTCGACCGCATGAATCGTGCCGCCAGCAGCGGGTTCGCCCTGCATCTCGGCTGCGCCCTGTGTGCGTTGGTTGCCACCTTCGCGACCGCAGTCGCCGCGCCCGCTTTCTTTTCCTTGCCTCCCGCGTTGGAGACCGAGGCCGTTTGGTGTGTTCTGATTCTAGGCTGTTCGACGGCAATCCAATTATTGTTGTTCCCGTTTTCGGTCGCCCTGACGGCCAAGCAACGCTTTGACCTGATCACCGTCGTCAGTCTTTTCTGCCGAATCGTGTCGGCCACCGCGACGATCCTTGTATTGATGGCCGGATACGGATTGATCGGTGTGTGTGCCGCCGGCGCGGTCGGAAACCTTCTCGACTACGCACTCCGCTGGGCGGTCGGCTGCCGCGTCCTTCCCGAACTCAAAATCTCTTGGCGGTTGGCGAGTTGGGCCGGTTGCCGCGAATGCATCGGCTTCGGATTCTGGAGCGCCTTGCTCGCCGTCAGCCACCTGGTGATCAGCTTTTCCGACGCGTTGGTGATCGGAATTTTCATGCCCGTCTCGGCGATCGCCTACTTTGCCTTGGCCAACAACTTGATGAAGTACTTTGCCAACATCTTCGTTCCCGTCAGTCAAGTCTTCTATCCCGCCGCGACCGACCTCGATGCGCACAACAATCTGACGGGGCTACAGCAGCTCTACCTGAAAGGCTCGCGAATGCTTTCCTTGGTCGCGGTCAGCGCGGCATTGATCACGGGGATCTGGGCCAGCGGTTTCTATCGATTGTGGATCGGCGACAAGTACGTCCAAACGGACATTTATCACTCCGTTCCGCTGCTGTTCCAAATCTTGCTCATCGGCGCGTTGTTCACCGCCGCAACCGGGATCGGTTCCAAGATTTTGCTGGGCCGTCGCCGATTCAAGGGCCTGACCTGGTTGATGTGTGTTGAGGGCACCATGAATCTAGCCATCAGCGTCGCACTGATCCAACCGTTCGGATTGCTGGGCGTTGCGATCGGAACCGCGTTGCCCGCCGTCCTGTGCCGTGGCATCGCGCACCCGATCATCGTCTGCGCCGACCTGAAACTTGATTTCAAAGACTACAGCCGCCAGATCCTTTGGCCGACCGTTGTCGTCACCGTGCTGCTGGCGCCGTTGGTATTCGCCGTGCACCACATCACCGATCAAAGCAATTGGACGGAGTTGATCATCGGCGGATTGCTGGCAACCCTGATTGCCGTCGTCTTGGCCTGCAGCTTCGGACTGAACACCTCTGATCGTCAACGCTACCTTTTCCCCACTCTTAGACGGATGGCGAGAATCCGCGGCGTCTTGGAGGCCAAACCTTGATTCCCATCCACGAGAATCGTCGATCGCTCCTTGTCAGCGAAAGGAAGACCAACCGATGAGTCATTTTGCAGCGACCTGCCGTCGAATCTCGCGAGCACCACGAACACTGGTGTCCCGCGTGCTGTCGCGGCAACGTTCCACCGCGACCAAACGCGATCAATGGTTCGTGGACTACCACAGCGACCACGCTCGGCAGGTGGTCGGGTTGCGGGACAAGACCGATGAACGTTTAAAACTCTTTCGCGTCGAAGACATCGCAGGAAAACGTGTCCTCGACGCCGGATGCAACATGGGTGCGATCGTCAACCATTGCATGAAATTGGGTGCTCACCAGGTCACCGGTTTGGACTTTGATGGCGCCGCGGTACAACGCGCCCGGGGACTTTACAGCGACCCCACATCGGTCTTTCGATGTGACGACCTGGACAATCCGCTGGCGGCGCTCGAGCCGCACGACACCGTCATGTTCCTGTCTGTCTACGGCACCAAGGAACTGGAAGACCGCAATTCCATCCTCAGCCGGTTGGCGGGGTTGTCTCAAGTGATGTACTTCGAGGGCCATCATGGCGACGACCCGCGCGACTACGCTTGGGTGTTGCTGAAATTTGGCGGGTTCCAAACCATCGAGTTTCTCGGCTACACCAACGACGAACTGCGTGAAGATTCCGTCGGACGCCCTTTCTTTCGCTGTGACCGGAAACCGCGCGACGTCGGCTTCCTGGCCGGTTTTATCGCCGACCATTCACACATCGATGCCACGCTAAAGGTCGCCGTGGTCGGCCGCTCCGGCGCGGGCAAGAGCCACTTGGCGCGACAGCTGGCGGACGATCAACGCTGCGAGGGTGTGACGATTCTGGACGACGTGAACGATCCGGGTCGCATTCATGCCGCCCAGCGACTCGTTCTGTTTGACTATCGCGCGGGCACCTACATCGATCAAATCGACGCCCTGTTCTTCTTGGACGTCGACGAGAACGTTCGCTTGAAACGCTTTGCCAGCGACCCCGTTCGACAAGACGACTACAACGCGCTGCTGCGCACGCCGCCGGTGCGTTCAAACTTTTTGAGCTTCTTTCGGATCGAGGCACAACAAGATGGCTAGCGAGCATGCCGAAGCCGCCCCAGCGATCGTGACCGGAGCGACCAGAACACCGACCACACGCCCCCATCCAGGTCGCGTCTCGGTGATCATCCCCACGTACAATTGTGCCCGCTACATCGACGACGCGTTGCAGTCGGTGGCGATCCAGTCTTATGACGACTGGGAAATCGTCGTGATCGATGATGGATCCACCGATGAAACACTCGCTGTCGTTGCCCGATCCGGCGTTCCCTGCACCTACGTGATGAACGAGCGACACAAAGGCCCCGCGGGGGCTCGCAACCACGGGGTCGGCCTGAGCAGCGGTCAATACATCGCCTTCCTCGATGCCGACGATGCGTGGCTGCCCAACAAGTTGGCCCTTCAAGTTGCCGCACTGCAAGCCGATCCAAAACTGCTCGCCCTCGGTTCGATCATGATTCCCTGGGACAGCACGCCGCCCCAAATCGACAAGACGACCACGGTGCGACGATACAGTTTTTCCGAAATGGTCGTTCGCAATCGGCTCGGAACGCCGACGGTCGTCTGTCGGCGTGACGCGCTGTCGAAGGTCGGCCTGTTCGACGAATCGATGAACATCGCCGAAGACTACGAATTGTGGCTGCGGTTGAGCCGGATCGGTGCGGTCGGTCGTCTGGAAATGCCGCTGGCCCGATTCCGACAGCGGCCCGACGGTGCCAGTGCGGGCAACCGCGACCGCACCTTTGATCTGGACATGCGTTTTGCCCGCTCGCTTGCGAACCGATATCCCGATGTACCGGGGATACGCCGTTTGGTCCAACAGGGGCTCTCGGCCAGAGAGTTTGAACGTGCGATTGAATTGTGCGATGTGGAAAAACGCTATTGGCAAGCCCTTCGCGCGACCGCCAATTCGATTCGCAATTGGCCCTGGACCAATCCCCTCGGCCTGGGCCGCCCGCTGACACGCCTGCGACGCGTTCGGCGCATCGTTCTGGACGCCCTGCATGCGCAATGCGGCGCAGGAGTTTGACCGATGGAATCGACGACACCAACCCAATCAGCCCCACACATCGTGGAACTCGACGCGTTGCGGGGAATCGCCGCGATGGCGGTGCTCTGTTGCCATCTGCCGCGCGGATTCTGGTTCGGTGCGACGGGCGTCGATTTATTTTTTGTCCTCTCCGGTTTCTTGATCACCGGCATCATTCAACGCAATCACGATCAGCCACGGTTCTTACGCGCGTTCTACTGGCGCAGAAGCCTGCGGATCCTGCCGCTCTACTATCTGGTGATCTTGATGGCGTATGCCGTCAACTTGCTCCGCGCCACGCCCGCGGACACATCGGGCTTTGGCTACTACTTGGTCTATCTGCAAAACATCCATCAGTATTGGGGCGGCGAAACACCGCCGGTGGACCTGGCATTGGGGCACACGTGGACGTTGGCGATCGAAGAACAGTTTTACCTGTTCTGGCCCGTCGCGCTGTTGCTGCTGCGAGGTCGTGCGAAATGGTGGCTTGCGGGACTGTTCGTCGTGCTGCCGATTCTGTTGCGCGGCCAAGGATTGCCCAAGACCGTCCTGCTGGGACACACCGACAGCCTCGCCATGGGCGCGTTTCTGGCTTGGATCATGATTCGCACCGAATCGGTCAAACGCGAACGTCAGGCCGTTTGCTACGCGTCGATCGCATTGGCCAGCTTTCTCGCCTATGGGGCGATGTACTGGCAAATGTGTCGGCAAAACCCGGCGTTCACCGGCGGCGAGTACCTGCAGCTGACCCTGCCGGTCGCCGTCATCAGTCTGGCCTATTTCGGCGTCATCGGACTGTTCGTGTGCATGACCGGAAGCCGACCGCTGGCGCTGTTTCGAAACCGATACCTGGTCCAACTGGGGACGATCAGCTACGGCTTGTACCTGTACCATTTGGTGTTGTACGAAAACCTGGACACGCTGGTGAAGTTCCGCTGGAAGTTGGGCGACCCCTGGTGGCTCGACGTGACCAAGGTGATCGTGTCATTGGCCGTCGCCGCGCTGTCATGGCGGTTCTTTGAACAGCCGATCCTGCGTTTCAAAGATCGCTTCCGCTACAACGACGCATCGGTCGTCGCCAGTCAACCAGTGCCATCACTTGCGACCGCGGGAGCCCCGGCCCATGAATAGAATCTGCGTCGCCTCCTCTGGACTGGGACACGTCGCCCGCGGAATCGAAGCCTGGGCCGATGATCTGGGAAACGCGCTCGCCGCGCGTGGCGAACACGTCATCCGGTGCAAGGGTGCGGGCAAACCCGAATCCGACTTCGACCGCGTCGTCCCCTGCTGGACCCGCGACGCGGTCAAGACCCGTGCGCTGCTGCGGTCGATGCCGCCCGCGCTCGGCTGGCGGATCGGGATGGGCAGCGGATACGCGATCGAACAGACCACCTTCGCACGTAATCTGATCAAGGTACTGCGGACCGAAGACATTGACGTCTTGCACGTCCAAGACCCCTTCGTTGCCACCCAGGTGCAGAAAGCGTGGCGCCGCGGCCGCATCAAAACACGCACGATTCTGGCCCACGGAACCGAAGAATCACTGCGATTTCAACACCAGATCACGTACCTGCAACACCTCGCGCCGTGGCATCACCAACAAGCCCGCGATGCCGGTTTTGACAAAGACACGTGGACAACCATTCCGAACTTCATCGACACCGATCATTTCCATCCCGGAGACGGCGGACCCTTGCGTGCGGAATTGAACCTTCCACGCGAAGCGCTCGTGGTGTTGGTCGCCGCGGCGATCAAGCGGCGGCACAAACGCATCGATTACGTGATCGATGAATTCCACGCCTTGCTCGACCAGCACCCCGACCTGCCCGCCTGGTTGGTCATCGCCGGCGGTCGCGAATCAGAAACGGACGAACTGATCGCGATGGGTAAGCGGCGTCTGGCTGACCGCGTTCGATTCCTGGTTCGCTTTCCGAGAACCCGGATGGCGGACTTGTACCGCGCCGCCGATGTGTTCGCGCTCGGCAGCCTGAAAGAGATGATGCCGATCGCGCTGCTGGAAGCCACCGCCAGTGGTCTGCCTTGCCTGGTTCATCAGCACCCTGTCATGCAGTGGATGATCGGTCCGGGTGGCCGGTCGCTCGAACTTTCCCAACGTGGTGGATTGACCACCGCGCTGGCCCAGTTGCTGACCGATCGGTGCAAGAGACAACGCCTCGGTGTCGCCGCACGGCAACATTGCTGCGATCGGTTCGGCACCGAGGTGGTCGTCGATCAGATCCTGCGTTATTACCGTCAGGTCACCAACGACACGAGGGCGGCCGCATGAGTAATCCCACCGTCAGCGTCGTGATCCCGGCCTACAACGCCTCGGCCACCATCGCCCGGGCGATCGACAGTTGCCTGGCGCAAACGATCCCGTTGTGGCAAATCATCGTGGTCGATGACGGCAGCAGCGACGGTCTGGCCGAGTTGGTCCGGACGCGTTACGCCGATTCGGTCACTCTGATTCGCCAGACCAATTCCCGGACCGCCGCCGCCCGCAATCGGGGTCTCGACGCGGTCACCGGTGACTTCGTCGGCTTCCTCGATGCCGACGATCATTGGGAACCAGGCAAGATCGAACGCCAGCTTTCGATCTTTGCAACGCATCCCGAAGTCGACGTTGTCGCGGGGCGGTTCTTTTGTCAGTCGCCCGGATCGCCGCGGACACTGAATGCATCCAAATCAAACCGATGGTACGACCGCCCCGTGCAAGCCAGCGGCGCCGACGCGTTCTTGCTCGGCACGCTGCACTGGACCGGGACGGTGTTGGTCCGGCGCAGCGCCCTTGGAAACCTGCGTTTCGTGTCGGGTTTGGAACCCGCCGAAGACCGTGATCTGTGGATTCGATTGGCGGCTAACCATCCCGTTTATCTGGATTCCGAGCCGCTGGCGACTGCGGTGTTGGAGCCGGGCAGCCTGTCCCGCGGCAGCATCGAGGTCGACTGCACCAAGATGCTGGAGGTCATCCAACGCCATCGATCGCTGTTGAGTCTGCCTGCGCGGTTGTTTTGGACCTCGTACGTGCGTTATCGCTGGGCGGCGATGGACCCCAAGCCCTCCACGGCGCTGCCGATGCTGATCCGTTCGGTTGCCAGTTGGCCATTCCCGTTTGCCGGAATGCCCGCGATGAAGCGTCTGGGCAGACTGAAGCGATTGCTGGTCTTGCTACGGCAGTCGATGATGCGTCCGAGTCAACCTGAAGGAGTGTCGTGATGCGTGACCGAATCAAAACCACCGTTCGATGGTTGTGGCAATGCCACCTGCCGGTGACCGCGATCAATCGGCCCGTCTTTGCCACGCTGTACCGAATCCACGTCGCCGCGCGAGAGCTGGTCGGTTGGGCGGCCCGGTTTTTTTGGTACGAACCACTCTTTCGCAGCCAGTGTGATGTCGTCGGGAATCGATTTCGCATGGAGCAGTTGCCGTATTTAGTCGGCCGAGGCAAGCTTTCGATCGGTGAGGGTGTCAGGCTGTCGGGAAAATCCTCGTTTGCGTTCAGTTCGCGGCACTGCGATTCACCTTCCCTGTCCATCGGAACCGGCACATTCATCGGGCACAACTGCGCCATGGTTGTCGGCCGCCGCATCACGATCGGCAACCATTGCCTGATCGCCGGAGGGGTTCGCATCAGCGACTTTGATGGGCATCCCATCGATGCGGCCGATCGTCGAAACGGACTGACGACGCCTTCGGAAAAGGTTTCCCCCGTCTCGATCGGTGACGACGTATGGATCGGCCACGGGGCGATCGTTTTGAAGGGAGTCCGCATCGGCGATCGTGCAATCGTTGGCGCGCGGGCGGTCGTGACCAGAGACGTTCCGGCGGACACCATTGTGGCGGGCAATCCCGCTCGGCATGTCAAATCGCTTTCTCCCGGTGTCGTCGCCTTCTTTACCGAGGACGCCGCATGATCGCACAACATGTCGTTCACATTTCGCTCGGTACACACGTCGGCGGGATGGAAAAACTACTCGTCGAATTCGCCCGCTTTGCCGATCGCTCGCGTTACGCGTTGACGTTCGTCTCGCTGCAACCGCGCGGCGATTTGGCAGCGGAGATCGAATCGAATCGCTGGCCCGTGATCGCGATGGACAAGGGCGAGGGGTTGAAGCCCCGGCTCGTTGCACAACTCGCCAAAACCCTTCGCCGAATCAAACCCGACGTCGTCCACACCCACAATACCGCGGCCTATGTCTACGGAGTCGCCGCGGCTCGGATCGCCCGCGTGCCCCGCATCATCCACACTCGGCACGGTCAACGGTTCGATTGCTCGCGTCGCCAGACGACCCTCTTTCGCGGCCTGTCCCGTTGGGTGGATCGAGTAGTCAGTGTGTCCAACGACGGGGCAAGGCTCACGATCGAAGAAGGCATCTCGGCGGAAAAAACGGCCATCATTTTCAACGGCGTCGACCTGGAACGATTCACGCCCGTCCACGACCGACCACGCGGCCGGGCCGTCGTCGTGGCGAGGCTGAGTCCTGAAAAAGACATCGCGTCACTGATTCAGGCCATCCACGTCGCCAAACATCGCCACTGTCGACTGGCCTTGGACATCATCGGTGACGGCAGCGAACGACATCGTTTGGAAACACTCACCCAATCATTGCAATTGTGCGACCAGATCCGCTTCCACGGCATCCGCGAGGACATCCCCGCCGTGCTAACGCAAGCGTCCATGTTCGTCTTGCCTTCGGTCACCGAAGGCATCTCGTTGACGTTGCTCGAAGCGATGGCAACCGGATTGCCCGTCGTCGCTTGCGACGTCGGCGGCAATCCCGAAGTCGTTGCCGATGGGCGAACGGGAATCCTGGTGCCGCCGCGTGATCCCACC
This sequence comes from Stieleria sedimenti, assembly GCF_025060895.1. Taxonomy (GTDB): domain Bacteria; phylum Planctomycetota; class Planctomycetia; order Pirellulales; family Pirellulaceae; genus Stieleria; species Stieleria sedimenti. Next base: position 47,949 of record NZ_JANZKV010000063.1, read on the forward strand.
GCGATTGCCGGAGCGATTCAGCGATTGAATGAGGATCCACTGCTCGTCCGCCGGTTCGGCAGCGAGGGACGTGCCCGTGTCGAAGCCAAATTCTGCGTTCGAAAGATGGTGCATGCCTACGAGAACCTTTACTCCACCGAGGCGGCATGATGATCGATTGGGCCTATCAAAAATGGATCCTGCCCGCATTCGAGTCGGGACTCAAACGACGCAAAACGTTTCATCATTGGCGCGAATTGGAAACCAGCCAGTGGTGGACACCGCAGCAAATCGAATCCTTGCAAGTGCGCCGACTGCGTGGCTTGCTGGCGTACTGCAACGCACACTCGGCCTGGTATCGTGATCGCTGGGCGGATCACGGAATCGACGTGGATGCCGTCTCGTCCTTGGATGATTTGAGATCCCTGCCGATCACCACCCGAGAAATGATCCGCGACAACGCCGATGCCGTTCGATCCCACCACCCGGCCATCGCGTTCGTTTCCAAGGCGACCGGTGGATCCAGTGGCGCCCCGTTGCGGTTCTTGATCGAACGGGACGCCAACGACCGACGCGTGGCGGCGGCCTTTCGCGGATACGGCTGGGCGGGGGCCTGTCCGGGCACCAAGCAGTCGCATCTGTGGGGTGTGAATCTGAACAAGCTGTCCCGGCGCCAGCACTTGAAAGAGTGTTTGTACGCCCGACTGCTCTATCGACGTGACATGCTGAACAGCTTCGAGATGTCAGAATCCAATGTCAGCGGTTACGTCAAACGACTCAATCGATATCGGCCCAAGGTCTTGGTGGCTTACGCCAATCCGCTGTTTGTCTTGGCCAGAGCGATCGACGAACGCGGTCTTCAAATCCACCAGCCCGAATCGATCATCGTCGGGTCCGAGAAACTGTACGATCATCAACGGGATTTGATTGAGCGGGCCTTTGGGTCACCCGTCTTCGAAACCTATGGCTCGCGCGAGTTCACGCTGATTGCCGCCGAGTGTGATCGTCACCGGGGCTTGCATGTGACAAGCGAAAACTTGATCGTCGAAGTGGTCGACGACGATGGCAATCCGTCCGCAGCCGGCGAAGAAGGTCAAATCCTGGTCACCGATCTGTTCAACACCGCAATGCCGTTTGTGCGTTATGCCATTGGTGATCGTGCGGTCGCGGGTACGGGGGGCTGCGATTGTGGTCGCGGATTGCCGTTGCTAGAAAAAATTGTCGGGCGCCAGATGGATGTGTTGCAATTGCCCGACGGCCGCCACCTGCCCGGCGCGTTCTTTCCCCACATCATCAAAGACATCCCCGCGATTCGCCAATTCCAAGCCGTCCAGATTCGGCGCGACGTGATCCGATTGCAACTCGTCGTGGACGACCACTGGAACGCCGACGACCGCAATGCACTACGCCGGCGGATCCTTCAAACGATCGGCGATTCCTCGCAACTGGAAATTCAACGGGTCGATCAGATTCAACTGACTGCAGCGGGTAAGCTGCGTGTCGTCATCGGCTACTCAGGCCCCCACAGAAGCCACCCATCCAGGATCGCGGGATGAAACGTGCGACGCTGATTATCGCGATTGTGTATCTGCTGTTGTTGATCATCGGCGCAGCGATGATGCACACGCGTCTGAATTCGCATTGGCTGGTCACGCTCTTTTTGTTCTCTCCACGCTGGGTGGTCGCGCTGCCGTTGTTGTTGCTTGTCCCCTTCACCCTGCTGCTGCGACGGCGATTGACACCGATTTATTTGATTCACAGCTTCATCATCCTGATTCCGATTCTCGGCTTTCAACTGCCGCGTCGAAGCCCAAATCCGGTCGACAAATCGCGAACCCTTCGCGTGCTGACGTGCAACGTCGGCGGCGGCACCCTGGATGACCGGCAACTGATCCAATTGATTCACGACAACCAAATCGATGTCGTGATGCTGCAAGAATGCTCCCAAGCGGTTTCCGAACCGTTGTTCCAGAAACTGGGCTGGCAACGCCGCCAAGTGCACCACATCGTGATCGGAAGCCCGCTTCCGTTGGGTCCATCGCGCGTCCTCGGCCGGCAATCGGACGACAACTTTAGAGCCGTCGCCGGGATCGGTTGTGAACTGGACTGGCACCACGGCAGTCGCATCCAATTGGCTTCATTGCACCTGCCCACGTTTCGTCCCGCCCTGGAAAAACTACAGCACCTGGATTTCGATCAAGGGCCGGTTGCGATCGAACAACTGGGCCAAATGCGTCGCGGACTATCCAGACAGGTCGTCGATGCGATCGATGATTCGAAACTTCCCACCATCGTCGCGGGCGATTTCAACGTTCCCGTCGAAAGTGCCTTCTATCACGATTTCTGGAGCCATTTCCAGAATGCATTTTCGATCGCCGGCGGCGGATGGGGGTACACCAAATACACACGCTTTCATGGCGTCAGAATCGATCACGTCCTGGCGGACCATAACTGGACCGTCCAAGACGTCCACGTCGGCCCCGACTTGGGCGGTGATCATCGCCCCGTGATTGCCGAATTGGCCAGGACGACCGCACCATGAACCTGTTGTACATCGCCACCACCTATCCGACGCCCACCAGCCCTCGCCAGGGGATGTTCAATCGCAACCTGGTGGACGCGTTGCGAGTCAACCATCGGGTGCGAGTGGTCGCGCCCATCCCTTGGATGGAACGCATTCGGAAATCGGAATCAACGTCGGGCACGACCGCAGATCCCTCGCCTGAAGTGTTCTACCCCACCTACTTTTATCCGCCAAAGTTATTGCGGGCTCGCTACGACTTTTTTTATTGGCGTTCGATTTTTCCTGTGCTGAAGCAGATTCAAAACACGTTCACACCGGATCTGGTGATGGGCTATTGGCTGCATCCCGATGGACGGGCCGCGGTTCGAGCCGCCGAGTATTTCCGGGTGCCGTGCGTCGCCGTTTCCGGCGGCAGTGATCTGCGGCTTTTGCCCCAGCACCCCGCTCGTCGCCGCGCGATTCAAAGCGTGCTGTCCGACGCCCAGCGGTTGGTCGTGGTCAGCCGCGACTTGGCCGCGCAAGCGATCGGGCTGGGCATGCCGCCCGAAAAGATCGATGTCGTGTATCGCGGCGTTGATCATCGTTGCTTTCATCCCAGTGATCGCGGTGACGCCCGCGACGTTTGTGGATTGCCCCGTGACGCCATCGTGTTGATGTGGTCAGGGCGATTGGAATCGGTCAAGAATCCGAAGCTGCTGTTGCGAGCGACCCAGCGCTGGCATCTGAAATGGGGCGACCGGCTGCGGATCCTGATCGCCGGCGACGGTTCGATGCGAAACGAATTGATCAAGCTACGCTCGCGACTCGGGTTGGATCACTGTGTCCGATTCGAAGGCAATCTCAGCCAACAAGCACTGGCCGCATGCTACAACGCGGCCGACGCGATGGTGTTGACCAGCCACAGTGAAGGGGTCCCTAACGTCTTGTTGGAATCAATCGCCTGCGGCGTGCCTTTCGTGGCAACCGACGTGGGCGGTGTTTCCGAAATCGCGTCTCCGGGTGTCGATCGGCTGGTCCCCGACAACGACCTGGATGCCCTGGTCAATGCCGTCGTCGGGCAAATCGAGTCTCCGAGCGATGCCGAACGCGACTTCGTGCCCGACGGCTTGACGGAAATGGCGTCACGATTCGAAGCGGTGTTTGACCGAGTCGTCTCGTCGCGGAATGCGAATACGGGCAAGGCGGCATGATGAATCTCGTTGAGCGACGGATGCTCTTGATCAGCTACGCTTACCCGCCGACCGGCGGGGGAGGCGTACAGCGCAGCGTCAAGTTTGCAAAATACTTGCCCCAGTATCGTTGGCGACCAACCGTTCTCACCGCGGCGGATCCGTCGGTTCCCGTTCGCGACAATGATTTGTCGATGGAATTGGACCCGCAGACGACGGTGCTCCGCGCCAGAACGCTCGAACCGTCTTACCGAACCAAGCAAAAATTGATCGCGACGGAGGATCCGTCATCGGTTTCGTTCAAACGATGGATGAAGCAATGCGTTCGAAAGGCGGGCATGTCGTTGTTGCAACCCGACCCACAAATTTTATGGAACCTCTGCGCCGCGCGATTGGCGACACGAACACTGCGTCAGATTCCACATGACGTCGTGTACGTGACGGGACCACCGTTTTCGTCGTTCTTGCTCGGACGAACCCTCAAACGCCGTTTCGGATTACCCCTTGTCTTGGATTTTCGCGATGAATGGCTGTTGGCCAGCCGGCACTTTGAAAACCATCAACGATCGGGAATCGCCTACCGGCAACAACGCAGGATGCTGGGCAAGGTCTTGCGGGCTGCCGATGCGGTCGTGGCAACGACACAAGCGAGCGCCGATGAACTCGCCGGCCAGATCCAAGAAACGGGCGGCCGAGCTTCGGTGCACTGCATCTACAACGGTTACGACGAAGACGACTTGACGGCCCTGCGTCCCGTCTCGAATCCGCCCGACCGGTTGCGGATCGTGTACACCGGAACGCTTTGGAAGCTGACCGACGTTTCACCGGTCGTGCAGGCGTTGATACAACTCGCCGCGGCAGATCCCGATTCCGCCTCGCGAATCGACTTGATCATCGCAGGCCGACGCACGCCACATCAAGACGCCCTGGTCGCAAAACTGGATGCAACAGCCGTCAACGTCCAACGCCACGATTATCTGCCGCACGGCAGGTCATTGGAATTGGCTGCGTCGGCCGACGTGCTGTTGTTGCTGTTGGCCGATGAACCGGGCGCCGAGCGTGTGGTGCCGGCCAAACTGTTTGAATACCTGGCGCTGCGAAAGCCGATCCTGTCGATTTGCGGCGACGGCGAAACCGCCTCGTTGATCGATCAACACGGGCACACCTATCGGTTCTCTCCCGGACAACCCGATCGCATCGCCGCGTGTTTGTCGACGTTGCTCGCGAAGCGGCCTTGCCCGGCAACGTGTGATGCGGACGACCTCGGCCGATTCTCACGCCGTCGGCAGACGAGCCAACTGGCAGAGGTCATGGACGCGGTCAGCCGGTGAACGGCTGATGTCCTTTTTCCCTCATGGGATCCCAGCAGATTGAGCGTCGAAGTCGGCCCCCGAATGACGAACTTAAAGGGGGTTCGATCGTTGCCGTCACGTCGTGGCCCCTCTCTGGATCCTTGCAGTGCACGCTGTTCTTGTCTTCACCTTCCTCGGTTCCGTGCTGGGGTTGTTTTATGCCTACGTCGGTTATCCCATCCTGATCGCGATGCTGGCCCGAGTGCTGGGCCGCGACGATCCGCCGACGGTTTCCGACCGGGCGGACGACCTGCCCGAGATCACGGTCTTGATCGCCGCCCACAACGCCGCGAATCACCTGACCGAACGCATTGAAAACATCTTCGCCTGCGACTATCCGCCGGAGCGATTGCACGTTCTGATCGCCTCCGATGGCAGCACCGATGCGACGCCGCGGCTGGTGTCGGGATTCAACGACGTCCGCGTCAAAGCCCTTTCCTTTCAAACCCGCCGTGGCAAGGCTGCCACGTTGGTCAGCGCCGTCCAATCTGTCACCAGTCCCGTGATCATCTTTACCGACGCGACGACGCGTTTTGACCGCGATTCATTGCAGCGATTGTCGCGACATTTTAGCGATTCGGCGGTCGGCGTGGTCGCCGGTCGAGTCACGATGGTCGATGGGCAAGGCGGACCGAGCGAATCACTGTACTGGAAACTGGAAAACAAGATTCGCGGCTTCGAAGCACGATTGGGAATCACGTTGGGAGCCAGCGGGGCCATCTACGCCATCCGGCGGTCGATGTTCGTCGCCCCGTCTCGCCCCACCATCAACGATGATCTGGTTCTGCCGATGCTGGTGCGGATGACACATCAATGTCGACTGGTGTTTGATCCCACCGCGCGGGCGTATTCACCCAGTACCGGCGGGATCCGTTGCGAGTTCCTACGTCGTCAACGAATCGGTCTCGGCGCGATGCAGTGTCTGCCGACGCTGCGTGCTTTGTTGCGGTGGAAAAACCTGGACCAAGCGGCCGCGTTTGCCTCGCACAAGCTGATCCGTTGGTTCGGTCCGTTCCTGCTGATCGCTGCCCTGGTCAGCAACCTGATCCTGGCGACCGAGCCCCGCTTCCAAGGCCTGCTGCTGTTGCAAGCGTTCGCCTACGGAGCAGCCGCGTACGGCCTGGTGACATCGCGTCGCTCGCTCGCCTCGCGTTTGGCGCGAGCCGGCACGTCGTTCGTCGTTATGAACGCCGCCATCGGCGTCGGGATCTGCCGGTATATGATCGGACATGATACAGTGATTTGGAATCCAACCGAACGATCGAGCTGGAGCCACATCCCAGCGACGTCAGAAATGGTCCAAGCAAGCGAAAAGCGTGCGGCGTAGGAACAGGGCTCGCCAGTGCTGAAGATCCGAGGGATGGGACTGATGACGTTCGCCCGCGCCCATCGGGCGGGACAGCGGTCGCTGCCAAAGCCCACGCATGTGTTCGTCTGTGTCACCGACCATTTCGAGCCCGAGCGTGACCGAGCACCGTTGGAACTGCAGCGACGCCGCGTGGATCGTTGGCTGAGCGACTACCCGCGAACGGTCGATGGCTGTTGCGACTCGCGCGGCCGACCGCCACAGCACACCTTTTTTTATCCCATCGAGTGTTACCTGCCCGAGCATTTGGAAAAACTCGCGACGCTGACGCGGTCGGGCTACGGGGACGTGGAGGTGCACTTGCATCACGACAAGGACAACGCCCAGTCCTTGCGTGAGCTTCTGTTACGTTCGACCGAAACCCTGCACGCACGGCACGGGCTGCTGCACCGAGATGCGTCCGGCCGAATCCGCTATGGATTCATTCACGGCAATTGGGCGCTTGACAATTCGCACCCCGACGGATGCCACTGCGGTGTCAACGACGAACTCACGGTCTTGCGCGAAACGGGGTGCTACGCCGACTTCACCATGCCCGCCGCCCCTCACCCGGCGCAAACACGAACGATCAACAGCATCTACTACGCCATCGACGACCCCCAGCAACCGAAGTCGCACGACACCGGGATCCCGGCAACCGTCGGTGCGGCGCGACCGCGGGACGGGTTGCTGATGATCCAGGGCCCGGTCGTGGTCACGCATCGGAGGCCTTGGCAAAAACCGCGGATCGAAAATGGTAACGTCGCCGGTTCGCAACCGCTCGCGGAACACCGGATCGACGACTGGCTCAAAGCACGCGTCATCGTGTCCGGTCAGCCCCAGTGGCAGTTCGTCAAGCTGCACACGCACGGCGCGCTGGAAGCGAACACCGACGTGTGGTTGAGTCCACAGGCGACGAAGTTTCACGCCAGCCTACGCGAAACGGCCGATCGTTACGGATTCAAGTACTACTACGTGACCGCATGGGAAATGGCGGCGCTCGTCGCACAGGCCGAACAGGGGTTGACCGAACCGGTCTTCGACGAGCATCGGCTCGCGAATCTGTAGCCGGCTCGGGCATGTTACGGGGCCGTTTGGCGCTCACCCATCATTCTGCCCCGAATGATTCTGCCGTCCCTCCCCAGATCCCCAACGATTTCCTAGGGAAGGTGGCTGAGTGGAGAGGTAGGAACATTTTGGGGCAACGCTGTGAAGCATTTCTTAGCGGCAGGGCGCGAGCCCTCCGGTGTTTTGGCAAAGATGAAGGACCGGAGGGCTCGCGCCCTACCGCTAAAACCTCAAGAAATCGTCTTACCCGTTTTCCGTGACGGCAAAAAACGCGAAGGCCGCTTACGCCACGTTTTGCGTCAGCTCGATCGCCGATTCTTGCGGTGGTGCCGAATCGGGGTTCTCGCTCTTCAACGGCACCGGCTTCAACGGAACCGGGCCAATCATCGGCGCGGCAGCCGTGGGAACACGATCCCGCGATTTCGCTCTCAGTTTGAACCACAGCTGTCCTGCGATGTATGGCAGCGTTGCCGCGAGCAGTTTTAGATCCTGGAACAGGCTGGCCGTGCGAATGTACTGCAAATCACACGCGACTTTCTGGGGAATCCCCACGATCGATTCGTCATACCCCAATTTCAATTGCGCCAGACCCGTGATGCCGGGCCGTACCCGAGTTCTTCGCAAATAACCCGGCACTTCTTCCGCCAAGGTCGTCACAAATTCGGGGCGTTCGGGGCGAGGGCCGACCAGACTCATCTCGCCCGCCAGCACGTTGATGAGTTGTGGCAATTCATCCAGATGACAACATCTCAGCCAGCGACCCGATCGGGTCACCCGCGAATCGTTGGGACTGCTCCAGACCGGGCCGGTGTTCTTTTCGGCACCGGTCCGCATGGTGCGAAACTTCCAGATTCGGAAGTTCTTGCCGTTCTTTCCCACACGCACTTGGCGATAGAACAGGGGACGCCCATCGCACACGAGAACGATGAACGCCACGATCGCCATGATGGGGATTGCGACCACCATCAACGACGCGGTGATCGCCCATTCAACCAGCGGCTTGGCACGAAAGTACTTTGTCGGCACCACCGTCGGCTCGTCTGTCGGCTCGTCTGCCGGCTCGACCGTGACCGTAGGCGGCACTGCGGAGACGGTTTGATGCGGCGGATGGAGGAACAAGTCTGAATCCGCCGCAAGCGCCACGAGTGAAGGTACCGGGGAGGGCAAAGTGGGTTCTGTCATGAATGAGTCACGTCCTCGGTTTTCGCTGTCATGGTGTCAGACTCCTTTGGTCCACCCTGGGGTTGTCCGTCTACCCGGACCCGACGCAGTTCATCCTGCAATGCGTCGATTTCCAGACAGAGTGCCGTTTCGCGTTGGGTATCGTCCGCTGCGGACGAAGCTGTCCGATCGGTCCTGGATCGATCGGGTTGCAGACGCAGCCCGCACTTGCCCGTGCCTGAATGAAAGATGGAGCCGCTGAGCGTGATTCCCGTTTGGCGGGCCGATTCCTCGCACAGCACCAGTTGATTCCAGCGGCTGTCATCGACGAACACGGCAAACACACTCGAATCGACTTCTTCGGCAAGCAACGCACCCTCTGTCGAACCCATCCATGACGGGCCGTTGACGATGATCGCGTCGTAGCGTGACCGCATGGCGTCGATCACGTGCCGCAAGGTTCTCGGGTCGATCCATGCGTGATCGGCGTTCAGCGTCCCGATCGGCATGAAGTCCACCTCGCTGTCATTTGTCGCCACCAACAGCTCCGCGATCGTCTCCACTGCGGGGGCCTGGTTGCCGACGGAAAGTTGCCCAATGCCGTCGGATCGCGATGCCCCGAGTGCGCGACTCAGCTGTCCCCGGTCGGTATCGCAGTCGATCAACAACACTCGACGATGGAAACTTCCCAGTACGACTGCCAGTTCTTGAGAGACCAGGTGCCGCGACTCGTTCGCGACGCAGCTGGTGACCATCAGTGTGACGCTGTCCGCGGAATCCTGGTTCCGTAAAAAGATTCTTGCCGCCGCCTCTCGCACCCCACCACTGGTTTGTTTTTGCCGAAACCCGAATCCGAACTTGGACTGCGTGGCCGCATAGGAATTCGTGCCGAAAACGGGCAAGCGCGATCGGGAAACCAGATCGCGAGGGGACCGCACGCGGCAATCCCGCCATTCCAGGTACCCGACCGCGAACATGATCAGGATCCATCCGCCCGCCCCGCTGGCGGCGGCCGCCTTCAGCTGACGGGAATGGTTCGCTTGTGTGGGCAGCGTGGCCAGGGACTGCAGGGCGACGCGGGGTTGCGATTGACCTTCGATTCTGAGTTCCTGCAGCGTTTTCCACAGTCCGTCGGCCAGCCGACTTTGCCGCTCAACCGCATGACGGGACATGTCCAGCGGCACGGCGGTTTTCGGAGCCGCACGGACAACGACAGAATTCAGCTCGGTCAAACGTTCCCGCAGAAACTCCTTCTCGCTGCGATTCAAATCAATTTGCTGCTTGAGTTTGGCAAACAACTGTTGGTGTTCCGATTGGGACTGAATCTGCAGCATCTCGCTGATTTCGGCGCGGGTTCGTTGAATCAATTGCTCCAATTCCTCGGCGAACCGGTCGCGTTGGTCCGTCAGACGTCGCATCTGTGGCGAATCCGAACTGGCGGCAATCTTCTCCATTTGCTCGCACTGCAGTTCCAAACCCATCAGCTGCTTTCGCGCGGTGCTGACCTCACGATCCTGCCGCAGTAGTTTTTCGACGACTTCATCGCTGACCGCGGGTTGTCCCTCGTGACTTGCCTGCAACTCGTCCAGCTGGCTTTGCAGTTGATTGCCCCTGAGCTGTGCCGCTTGCAACTGTTGGGCGAAGTCCCGATAAGACTGGAACTGCAACTCGTCACGAATCGTCAACGATTCAGAACTGTCCGAACCCACCGATCGTGCGACGCTATTGAGATCCTCCCAGAGCTTGTCCAGCTGCAGGTCAGCCGCCACCACCGCTTGCTCGAGCTGTGTTTCACGCAGCTTTCGATCCGACGTCATCCGGTGTGTGATTTCGTCCAGATACGCCCGTGTGATTGCGTTGCAAAACGCTTGGGCGACCGACGGCGTTTCGTGGTGCACCGTGATGCTGATCACTTCCGATCCCGATTGGGTCTCAACCCGCAACAGCCCGTCCAGCCATTCGACTCGATTCCCATCGGGAATCACATCGGTCAACGGCTGGACTTCGTCGTCATCAAAGGCGGCCGAAAGGACTTGATGGGATCGTACCAGAGCGGCCTGGGAACGAAAGAACGCGAGGTCTTCTGACCGCGACGTCTGCGGGGCGAACACCACGTTTTGCTTCTCGCGAACACGCACCAAGGCCTCGGCGTGATAGCTCGGCCGGATCCACGACCAGGCGACCATCGCCAGCGTGCCCGCGAACACGCTGCTGACCACGAACGTCAGCGCCAGGTGATGACGGCAGGCCAACATCAGGTCGCTGAATTCGGGGATGCCACGATGAATCGAGGCCCCGATCGCGTGGTGCATCAGAGATGTTTGACCGTCAGACGCCGCCAAACGGCGTCCCTCGTCGGTTGGGGATTCGATTTGCATTGAGTTTGGTTGGTTGCTCGCTTTGTCTCAATCATCTGTGCTATCCGGTCGCCGTGTCTGGAGAACCAAACGCGTGTGGCGACTGAGTCAGTGGTGGCACGAACCCCTTGACGGATTTTCGTCTTCCGTAGCTGTGCGAGTGAGAGAAATGCGCGTTCCCCGCACAGGGTCAGCAACCGCACGACTTTCATTCAACGGGACGTTTTCCGTGTTCGGCAAACCGATCCGCAATTTGTGCAACACACCCGCTGCGGTGAGGTTCAACCGACAAGCAAGCGATTTCGTTTCACCCGACCGAAGGTAAGCCCAGCGATTCCAACCGCCGCGGGTGTCGAACACGGCATGATGTTTTGATGAGGTTTGAGGAGTGCATTTCGTGATGCACGGCACGACACCCGGAGTTTCGAAGGGAATTTCGTGTCCCTGGCAGAGGGCGGAATCGGTTTCGTTTCAATCGGACAGCCTCAACGGGCAGCGGCGGGCGTTCGACTCGGCTAAACTGATGAGCCCCGAAAGGATGCTTCCTCCATCCATCCCACCCAATGGCCCCTGCATGAACGTTCGAACGATCGCCGGCGTTTCATTTCTAGCTTGCTTGTTGCTCACGTCGACCGTCTCGGCCGACTGGCCGGCCTACCTGAACGGCAACGATCGCGCGGGCTTCACGTCGGAGCACTTGGACGCTTCGCTTCGGCAGGCTTGGACCTACCAGTCGCCGGCCAAACCGGTCAAAGCTTGGTCGGGACCGCGAGAGGATCCGATCGAAGGCCATGAGATGAAGCATCGCGTCGATTTTGATGACGCGTTGCAAGTCGTGACGGCCGACGGGCGAGTCTACTTCGGCAGCACGGTCGATCATCGTTTGCATTGTGTCGACGCGAAGTCGGGGCAGCCGATCTGGGATTTTTACACCGAGGGTCCGATTCGCCTGGCCCCGACGCTGGCTCATGGCAACGTCTATTTTGGATCCGACGACGGACTCGTTTATTGCCTGCGTGCGGTCGATGGAGAAGTCGTCTGGCAAATGCGCGTCGGACCTCAAGATGATCGATTGCTCTCACGCGGAGAAATGATTTCGCGTTGGCCGGTTCGCACCGGCGTGTTGATCGACGGCGACACGGCCTACTTTGGTGCCGGCGTTTTTCCGCATGAAACGGTGTACCTCTGTGCCGTCAGCGCGAAAGACGGCTCGATCCTGTGGCGCAATGACACGATCAGCGAGCAGGACGCCGGGCGCAACGACCTGTCGCCACAAGGTTATTTGCTGGCCAACGACCAATACCTGTACGTCCCATCGGGCCGATCGCTGCCGGTGGCGATTTCGAAAGCAACCGGAAAAATCGTTTTCCAACGCACGCATTCCTGGCGAACCGATGCCGGTGGTGTCGTGGGCGGAACCAAAGCGTTGTTGGGTGACGGTCAAGTCTATGCCGGTGGTCCCCATCACTTTTTGGCGATGGACCAGAAGACGGGCAACGTCGGTGAATCCTGGATCAACGGCCGCCAAATGGTCTTGGCCGGCGAGCTTGCTTATTTGATGGATGGCGAAAAGATCTTTTGCGTCAATCGCGCCGAGCACGCCAAGGCGAGCCAAGAAAAACAAAAGTGGTTCCTCAAGCTTCGCGAGCGGCCGACGACTCCGGAGAAAATCGCCCATGCCAAACGGATGATGAAGGAGGCGATGAAAGGTGGCATCCTCTGGGAGTACGCCAGCGACTTCGATGATGTGTTGATCGCAACCGAGAACGCGGTCATCGCCGGCGGCCTGAACCAAGTGGTGATGCTCGATCGATCCAACGGCGAAAAGCTGTGGCAGGCAAGCGTTGATGGCAACGTGCGGGGACTGTCCGTCGACGACAATCTCCTGACGGTAAGCACCGACAGCGGAAACATCTACGCGTACCGCAGTGACGTGACGACCGATCAAGCCGCAACGTGGCCTGGCCCCCTCTCGGCCCCGTTCCCCGCCGACGACCTGACCGAGTTCTACCAGTCGGCGGCGCGACAGATTCTCCAGCAGAGTGGACAGCAAACCGGTTACTGTCTCGTCGTCGGAAATGGTCAAGGACGATTGGCGTACGAATTGGCCCGGCAGAGCGAATTGACGATTTATGCGGTCGAACCGGACGCGGAAAAGGCGGCAGCGTCGCGCGAAGCTTTCCAGCGGGCGGGCATTCACGCCACCCGGATCACGGTGGTCAACACGCCGATCGACGACATGCCATTTTCGAATTACTTCGCCAACCTGATCGTGTCCGAGTCGATGCTGCTCGATGGTCAATTGCCGGGTGATCCCGAACAGATCGCGCGGCATCTCAAACCCTGCGGCGGCGTCGTCATTCTGGGGCGTCCGGCCGGTGCGGCGAACTTGCCAGAGATGACGCCGGCGGAGGAGACCCTCGCTTGGCTGACGCAGTTCTATCAACAGGAAGAAGGCGAAGTGGTCACGGGAGCGGATTGGCAACTGCTGCGACGCGGCAAGCTGCCCGGGGCTGGAAATTGGTCTCACCAATACGGCAACGTCGCCAACACCTCCTATTCCGATGACCATCGCATTCGCGACGGACTTGGCGTGTTGTGGTACGGCGACCCCGGCCCGAGCGCGATGATCAATCGTCACGAGGCCGCCGGGGCGCCGCTTTCGACGAACGGCCGCATGTTCATTCAGGGAACGGACCGGCTGATGGCCTACGACGCCTACAACGGCACGTTCTTGTGGGACTATGAAAATCCCGGCGCGATTCGTACCGGTGTATTCAACAATCGCGAAACTCACAATCTGGCCGCCAGTGATGACGCACTCTACGTGGCGATCAACAACCAGTGCATCGCGCTCGATGCCGCGACCGGCACGGTCAAGGCGACCTACCAAACACCCGAATCGCCCGATGGGGTGCAACGTGCCTGGGCGTACTTGGCTTATGACGACGGACAGTTGTTCGGCACGAGCACGATTCGCGAAGAACTGGAACAACGGATGCGTCGACGCGGCTTGACCGTCAAGAGCCAGACCGACGCGGTGTTTGCAGTCGATACCAAGACCGGGGAGCGGATGTGGACGTATCGCGGAAGCAATATTCTGCACACGACGATTGCGATCGGACCGGAACGGATCTATTTCATTGACAGTTCGATCACGCCCGAAGAACGTCAACAGCTGTACCTGAAAGACAAGAGCGACTTGAAAGCGTTGACCGGTGAAGCGGCCAAGCAAGCCGAAGCGGAGATGAAGAACTATGACGTGCGGTTGGCCGTCGCGTTGGATCGCCGCAGTGGCGAAAAGCTGTGGGAGAAACCGGTGAACGTCACCGACACCACCAACGTCAGTGCCGGCGGCGGAAGTTTGACGTTGATGGTTGCCGACGGGCATGTCGTGTTGTGTGGTGCCAATGCGAACGGGCACTATTGGAAACAGTTTCTCGCCGGAGAATTCGATCGCCGCAAGTTGTTGGTCCTGGACGCGACAGACGGAACCGAGCTGTGGTCCAAGAACGCCAATTACATGAACCGCCCCGCCGTCGTCGGCGGCGAGATCTACGCCGAACCGTGGGCGTTCAACTTGCACACCGGCGAGCCGAAGACGCGGCCGCATCCGTTGACCGGCGCCGACAGCCCATGGCGTTTCAGTCGTCCCGGCCACCACTGCGGGATTATCACCGCGACGCCGAACATGATGTTCTTCCGCTCCGGCTTCATCGGCTATTACGATTTGTACGAGGACAGCGGCACACGGCATTTCGCCGGTCAGCGACTCGGTTGTTGGGTCAACGCCATTCCGGGCAACGGACTGGTGATGATCCCCGAAGCCAGTGCGGGCTGTGTGTGTCAATTTTCGATCGCATCGACCGTGGTGATGGAACCGAAAACGGAGAACAAGTCCTGGGGGATTTTCAGCGCCGTGGGTCCGACGACGCCGGTCAAACGGATCGCCATCAACTTCGGTGCGCCGGGCGACCGCAAAGAGATCGCCGGCCGGGAGTGGTTCGGCTATCCGAGGCCCAGCAGCCGGGCGCGGCTGGAGTTCGTTTTTGATTTGAAACCGCAGCTGTCCGGCGGCGGGGGCTGGTACAGCCGCAATCTTGAATCGGTCGAACTGGGGGATTCAGACAAGCCCTGGGTCTACGCTTCGGGGGCACGGGGGCTGAAACAATTTGAAATCCCGCTGTTGGGAAAAGACGACCCGAAGGCGACCTATGACGTCAAGTTCTTGTTCGCCAACTTGGACGAATCCGATACGGGCGCGTTCGCGATCAAGCTACAATCAGAAATCGTGAAGTCCGGGATCGTCATCGCGGCGACACCGGGGCAACCGGCCAAGTCGCAAACGATTGAGTTCTCCGACATCACGGTCAACGACAAACTGTTGGTTGAACTGGTTCCCGACGATCCATCGCGACTGCCGATCGTGTCGGGGATCGAGGTCACACGAAAGGAATAGCCATGAGCCCCTGCAAACAATCGTTCCCCTGCAAAGCAGCCGCCCTGGTTTCGATGGCACTGCTTTCGTTCGCGTTGGCGGCGGTCGCCGATGCCTGCCAGGTCCCGGTGTTCCGCTACGCCCTGGAGCGTTGGCCGGCGGACAATTATGAGCTTGTCGTGTTGCACGACGGCCCGCTCGGCGATGCGGAATCGAAGCTCGTCGAGCACTTGCGGGCGTCCGATCATCAATCGCCGGTTTCGGCCAACTGCGGCGTCAGACTGATCGAAGCAGCCGATCTCCAAGACGGGGTGCTGAAATCGGCGTGGGCGGAGCATGGCAAATCCGGCAAACCGGTTTTGGTGTCGCTGTATCCCTTGACGGCTCAAGAAGTCCCCGATCGTCTGATTGCCGCAGCCCCCTTGAACACGGAGTCGGTCGGCAACCTGATCGACTCCCCGATCCGACAGGAAATCGCAAAACGGCTGGTCGGGGGAGAGTCTGCCGTTTGGATCTTTGTGCCCTGTGGTGACCCCAAGCAAGACGAGGTCGCACTGGGCAACTTGACACGCTTCGTTCAGCAAAACGAACAATCGTTGGAGTTGCCCGAGCAGGAAGAGGTCGAGGACGAACAAGCATTGTTGGAACAGGCGGCGATCGACCTTCGATTGGATTTTTCGATCCTCACGCTCCGTCGCGATGACCCCAAGGAGCAGTTTCTGTTGAAGATGCTGTTGGCCAGTGAACCGGATCTGGAGGGACTCGATCAACCGATGGCGTTTCCGGTGCTGGGCAGGGGCCGTGTGCTGTACGCACTGGTCGGCAAGGGAATCTCGGAATTGACGATCGGGTTGGCATCGCGTTTCATCATCGGCCCCTGTTCCTGTCAGGTCAAAAATCAGAACCCGGGTTTTGACCTGTTGATGGCGATCGACTGGGAAAAGAAAATCGGTACGGCAAAGTTAAGCGACCCGTTGCCGGAGGCGTCGGCCGCCCCGGTGCTGCTGACCATTCCGCCCGGGCGAAACGCCAAGTGATCCGGTCGGACGCTGTGAAAGCGGCTCAGCCGATCGAGGACCGCCCCGTTCCAAGGCGCCCTCGTCGTGATTCTGCGATTTTTACCGTGCTTTCCGCGAAAAAGCGTTCCCCGCCGCAGAAGGTCCCGCAACGTCTGTATGGCAATCAGCTTATCTGTTGACGGATTCTCGAGGCCCGGAGGGCCGGCAGAGTGTCTGCCGGTGGCGTGACGGCCTGTCGATGGAAGCCGATCACAGATGGCATCAGCCGGTTCGCGCGTCGATCAGCGACGGTCCCAATGCCGAATCTGCGTGGGAACAGACCCCCTGCGGGTCAACGGCGTGTCGATAGGGTATCATCAAAGTCTTATCCTATTGCCCGCCGGGAACATTTATTTGATTCCACCAAGGTTGCTTTCCATGACCACCGTCCTGATCGTCGATGATTCCGCCGTCTGCCAGCGAGTCGCCGGCGCCTGTGTCCAAGCGGCTGGATGCGACGTCCGCTATGCCGCCGATGGATGTGAAGCCCTTGAATCGGTCAACACGGACAAGCCGGACATTGTGTTAACGGACCTGCAGATGCCCAAGATGGACGGGTTGGAGCTGGTCGAACGGCTTCGGGACGTGTATCCGCAACTGCCCGTGATCCTGATGACGGGATTCGGCAGCGAAGAGGTGGCCGCCCGCGCGCTGCGGGCCGGGGCATCGAGTTATGTGCCCAAGGAGAACCTCAGCAAAGGACTCAGCGAAGCACTCCGCACCGTCATGTCGGTCGTGCATGCGATTCAGGAGCGGGAAAAGGTCTTGGCCTTCTTGGAGGAGAGCCAGTCCCGTTTCGTGTTGGGGTATGAACCCGGTGGGACTCAAGCGCTGGTCGGCTATCTGCACGAACAATTGAAACTGCTGAATTATTTTGACGAATCGACCTTGGTGCAATTGACGACCGCGCTCAGCGAATCGATCACCAACGCGATCGACCACGGCAACCTGGAACTGGACTCCGACTTGCGTGAAGAGGACGACGGTTCCTATCGCGATCTCGGCGAAGAGCGGATCCAACAGCCACCGTATTGTGATCGGCGGGTGACCGTGATGGCGACCTTGACACAGTCCGAGGTCAAGTTTGTCATCAGCGACGAGGGGCCGGGATTTGATCCGTCGTCGTTGCCCGATCCGACCGACCCGGAGAATTTACTCAAGGCCAGTGGCCGCGGCATCATGTTGATCCGCACCTTCTTAGACGAAGTCACGTTCAGTGAAAAAGGAAATGAAGTCACGTTGATCAAACGTCGCGATTCCGTCGACGGAGACACTGAAATTTGAGATTTGAAAAGCCGCGCGGAGGTAGGGCGGTTCGATTAGGATCTTTGTTTGACGATTTCAGCTTTCGCTGTGCCCGAGCAAACCAACCCAGCCATCCACTCGCCCCGGCTTCGGCATCGACATGATTTGGAACCACCGGAAACGCCATCGCCCGATCCCGGTGCGTCCGATTGAACGACTCGAATCGCGATCGTTGCTTTCGGCCGATTTCGCTGTTCCCGTGGGCGATTTGCAGATCGATCCGATCTCCGGGCATGCCCCTCACGAATCCGTCGTTGAATCGGCCTTGTCCGGCGACGGGGATGTGCACACCGCTCACCGGCAGAGCTTCCTGCCAGGCGCCGAGGCACCGCAGAACGCCTCGTCACCCAACCTGCGTTTGATCACCGGATACGTTCGCGACGGGCTGGGCAATCCGATCGCGGCGCCTTTCCTGGGGCAGCGACTGGCGATTCAAGTACAGTTCGAAACGACGGATCTGCCTGCCGAGGCGTCCTATGCGTTTCACTTCACCGTCGATGGAGTGACGCTGGGCAGTGGAATCGTGACGACCGGCGCGGGGCAATCGATCTACACCGGGTTTCGTTGGCGGGCCGGCTGGTTTGCGACGCCGGGCACTCACAATGTGGTCGTGACCGTCGACGCGTTTAACTCCATTTCCGAAAGCGACGAATCGGACAACTCGTTCAGTTTCAGCTTCACCACCGGGCAAGCGACGTTTGCCCAGCCGTTGATCTGGCCTGTGGAAGGCGTCCCCTACTCCAACCACGCCTTCCTCAACTACGTCGACGTCGATCCGACGACGGGAATCCGAGACTTTCGTGGTGGCCGTTATGCTTACGACGGCCACTCGGCGTGGGACATCGCCGTGCGGGGGTATGACGAGCAAGACGCCGGCATCGAAATTTATGCCGCCGCCGACGGGGTGGTCGTCGACACGCATGACGGCGAATTTGATCGACAGACCGATCTCGGGCCCACTTTCCCTCCGGTCAACTACGTCGTCGTCGATCACGGTGACGGCTGGACGACCAGGTACGTTCACCTACGGCGTGACTCGGTCCAGGTCGCTGTCGGTGACGCCGTCTCCGCCGGCGACAAGCTTGGCTACATGGCCAGTTCCGGTTGGTCTGACATCACGCATCTGCACTTCGCGCTGGAACATCACGGGTTCTCCGTCGAACCCTGGTACGACCCAGCTGTGTTCCTGGACGCCTCGGTCGCTTCGCTCCACTACATCGGCGAGAGCCAATACGTGCTCAGCAACGGGATTTCCAATGTCCCCGTGGCGGCGCATGTCCGCGAAGGCACCTCGCGGGTCAGCGTTTTTGAGCAGAAGTCGGGACAGCTCGTTTACACTTGGAATTGGTTTTCCGGTGTCGAACAGGGAGATCTGATCCACTTGGATTGGCGACGTCCCGACGGATCGGTGTTCTGGGTCAATGAAACCACGGCGGGAAATGATTGGGCACATCAGTGGCGTTGGTTTTCTTATCGTTTCCCCACCACGCCCGAACTGGGGACGTGGACCATTGACGTCCTCGTCAACGGCATCAAACTCGCCGAGCAATCCTTCGCCATGGCTGCCCAAGGTGTCCCCGAGGCTCGTGTTTTGCAAGCCGGCGCATTGATCGTTGATGACCGCGTCACCCCGATCGATTTCGGAACGGTCCCGCAATCATCGTTCGCTCCCTCTCAGAACTTTACCGTCGAGAATCACGGCGAAGCGGTTCTCAACATCGGCGATGTCTCGGTTCCGGCCGGCTACACCATCACCGATCCGCTCCCGACCTCCTTGGCCGCCGGTCAGTCAGACACGCTGACTGTTCAACTCTCGACCGCGACACCAGGTCACTTCGCCGGTCAGGTGCGAATCGAAACCGATGATGATGATGAAGGCGTCTACGAGTTCTCGGTTGAAGGAATCGTGACCTCCGCCACACAGCCGCAGCAGTTGATTCTGGGGATCAATGAACGAAAAGAATCCGAGGGGGCGACGCTGTTTGGCAACGTCCGCCGCAGCGACCAGGGGGCAGGGACGTCGCAGCCGTTGGTGGTGAATCTGGCTTCGGACTCCCCATCGGTTTCGGTCCCCGACTCGGTCACGATTCCGGCGGGCAGCGATCGCGTGATCTTCCCGATCGTGACCACCCCGGACGGAGTGATCACGGGCGATCGTGTCGTGCAGCTGTCGGCGACATCCGCGGTCACGCCGGCTGCCCACAATGAATTGCTGTTGATTGACGTGCCGCTGCCGCCGACGATCGTCGATGTCATCGTCAATGCCGGAGACCCATCGAGATCGTCGCTTGATTCGGTCGCCATCCGGTTTGACCAGATCGTGAGCATCGATTCATCTGGCCCCGATCCGGCAGTTGAGATTGTCAATCGAGTCACGGATGCCTCGCTGCCGATTGACATGCTGGCATCGATCGTGGACGACAAGACGGTTTTGGAGATCCGTTTTTCGAACCCAGCGGGGATTGCCGACGCCAACTATGTGCTGAACCTGGATGCCCAGTTGATCACGGCTGCCGGTCTTCCGCTGGACGGAAACCGAAACGGTGTCGTCGATGGAGAAGACGATTTTCAGTTCGGCGCCGAAACGTCCGATGCGTTCTTCAAGTTCTATGGCGACAGCGACGGCGATCGCGATGTCGATGGACAGGATTACGGTCGCTTTGGACTCAGTTTTTTGAAAACGACCGGGCAGGCGGGGTTCGACCCCCGTCTGGATTCTGATTTCGACGGCGACGTGGACGGGCAAGACTACGGTCGATTCGGAATCCGGTTTCTAAGGACGTTGCCCGATTGACGCGTGGTGCACGGGGTTTTGTGGGGCTTTTTGAGTCCATTGTGACGCTGACGCATGTTCATCACGGGAGTGTGCCTGCCGGTCCTTCGCCCCGAAAACGCTGGTCCCCGCAACGCCACAGAACAAGCAACTACTGGTCAAGTGGTTGCAAACCGTACCGCTGTGTCTCAGAACCGACGGCAAAGAAGCGCTTCAGCTGGGGTTCAACCTCAACCCCGACGTGATGTTCGTGCTCGGCGACGGAGCCTTCACCGACGGAGCCTCCCGCTACTTCAGCGAGCGACCAAACAAGAAAGTAGTGGTTCACACCCTGGGGATGGAGGTCAGCGGAAAGAACGCGCAAACGTTCAAGCAACTTGCCGCCAAACATCGCGGCACCTACCAAGACGTCGGTGTTCATCCGCAAGCCGCACTGATCGCCAAACAGTTGCCTCGCCCACGACTGAAAACCAGAAACGGGTACTGGGGATTAAAATTGCCGGCTAACAACAAAAAGCTGCAGTAGCTCCGAGTGTGGACGCCGAAGCACCTGCACCGCCCGCCGTCGATGCCCCAACGGCACCCGCCGACCCGGATCAGTCCGCGCCGCCGGCCCCGGCCGCACAGTCGGCGGGCCCGACGACGGCCAAGTCAATCGCTCAAGACGCACATCAAGTGCACTACACCGGTGCGGATCGCTCGGGTGATCTGCATCAGCTTGAGCATCTCTGTGACCTGCTCGCAAGCCGCGGCATCAAACACCCCCAGCTCGACACGATGCGTTTTGCGACCGCCCAGTTTTATCAGCGCGACGGATTCCATCTCAAGGCCGCGCAAACCTGCCTCAAAATCCCCAAGCGTTCCCCTCTCTACGCAAAGGCTCAGTTGGCCGCCGGCAGAGAGTTCTGGGCCGAGGCGGTGCGGCGCGACAACGAAGGGATCAACAAACAACGTGCCGCGATCGTCAGCTGCGCGGCGAAATACCTGCGCGGCGCCATCGACCAGATCGATACCAAGAGCGAGATCACGGCACCCGTATTGGCGGGGATGTTCTCGCTCGCCGAGATCTCATTGATGCGTGACGATCCACGGCGAGCGATTGCGTTACTCGATGGAAAGCAAGGCGTTTTGGAACTGGCAAAGAAGGTGAAATTGTCGGAGGATTGGATGAAGAAACTTCAAACGCTTCAAGCGATGATCGATCAAATCGAGCAATAGCACGTACGGCAGTCGCAGGGGTGTGGAAATTTGGCAGAACGATACGGGGCAGAATCATGTCGGACTGAAATCATTCTGCCCCGTATCATTCTGCCCCTTCTTTTCAGGAGATCGGAACACTGCAACTTTGTGAAAAAGACACTCAGCGACGGCCCCATTCCTGAACATTGATGTTCGAATCTGCCGGGACACGGTTCGGCTATACTGTTGGCTGCCAGAGCCCAGTCCCCCGCCGCAGGGTTGAACATGAGACACCGAGTCACGAACATCACGTCCGCAACCCTTCTCGTTGTCCTTGCGTTAAGCGGTGCAGCGGAATGCCCGGCCGAGGACGCGACCCAGTTTGACCCAGCCGCCGCCGCCAATCTACAGGGTGGTTTGATCGTTCAGCTGGGTGGTCAAAACACCGATGCCGCCGCCCGGCTCAGTCGAACGGGGCGTTACCTGATTCACGTGCTGGATGCCGACGCCCAGGTCACCCGGTCTGCGCAGCAGCGATTGCGTGAGCAAGGGCACTATGGTTTGGCATGGGCGGAGCACGTTCGCGATCCGCGGCGGCTTCCCTACGCCGAAAATGTGGTCAACCTGATCGTCGTTGACGGTTACAGTGTCCCCGCTGCGGAACTGCTGCGCGTCTTGACGCCTGGCGGATCGGTCGTGGTTGTCAATGAAGGCTTGTTCGAAGCGATCGATTTGAATGCGCCGGGGTTTGCATCGGCTCGCCAAGTCGACTCCGCGCGAATCCTGCAGAAACGTTGGCCATCCGAAATGGATATTTGGTCTCACTCGCGACACGATGCCGATGGGAATGCCGTTTCGCTGGATACCGCCGTCGGACCCCCGCAACGCGTGCGTTGGATTGCCGCCGCGACGTCGGAAGTCGAAGGCATGGTGACCGCCGGCGGTCGCAACTTTTACGGCGGTGTTTTGGCGCGTGACAGCTTCAACGGGTTACGTCTCTGGCACCGCGACTTGAACAAAGACGGTGTCAACAATCCCGACACGTTTAGCCTGCCAAGACTCGCCGGCGATGGCTCCCGACCGGTTGCGTCGGATCGGCGACTGTTTGCCAAATTGAAAGACAGGTTGGTGGCGATCGATGCGGCGACCGGCGAAGTGTCGGTCGAGTTTGCGGAAATGAAGTCGCCCCGAGCGTTTTTGTTTGATGGCGTCCGCGTGATTGCCGCCGATGACAAAACGGTACGCGCGTTCGACGTTGAAAATGGGGCGGAGCTATGGCGGGTCGAGTCGGCCGAACCGCGTCACGTGGTCGCCGATGGCCAGCGAGTCGCGCTCGTTCAGGGTCGGATCAAACGTGGCGAAAAAGCGGTCGCGGTTGTGTTGGACGCCGAGTCGGGGGAGACGACCTGGACACGAGATGATTTTTCCTGGCTCGGTGAAACGACGCGTACCGTGCTCGCCAAGGGGCTGCTGGTCTTCGAAGTGTCGACGTTGAACGACCACGATGCCGGCAATGGAATTCATGTCGTCTCTGCAGACGCCGGCGAGCACCGTTGGTCGAAAGAGTATCCGCCGGGGATGAACCATGCACGGCAGGCGCGGGCGATGTTCTTGGACAACGACATCTGGATTCTGCATGGGGGAAAATCGAACACGACCGACAAAGACAATCTGATTCGATCGAAACCGCAAGTCTCCGCGCTCGATCCCAAGACCGGCGAAGTGCGTGTGAGCTATCCGGCGGGGCTGGCCCATTGTTTTCCGCCAGTCGCCACGCCCAACTATTTGTTTGCCGGCGAGTTGGACATGACCGACCTGAGTTCCGGCGAAGTCATCGCCAACCGAATCACGAAGGCGAATTGTTCACGCGACAGCGGTTGGATTCCGGCCAACGGGCTGATCTACACCACGCCCAAGCACTGCACCTGCTGGCCGATGTTACGCGGATTTGTGGCGATGGCCAAAGCACCCGGTCGTGAGAGTGACGCCAACCGTCCGCTGGCGGAAATCGAATTCGTACTCGAACAGGGGCCGGCGGAGATCGACCCGGATGCGGCAGGAACCGGTCCGAACGACTGGCCGCTGTACCGTCACGACCGCTGGCGCAGTTCGAGCACCGGCGGATCGGGTCCCGACGGGTTGAGTCAAAAGTGGACGGCCGTTTTGTCCGCTGACTTGGTCACCGATGCAAAAATCACCGGGCCGATCATGCACGACTGGAACGAAAATCCGGTCGTCAAAGGCCCGCTGAGTGCCCCGACGATCGCCGGCGGAACCGCCTTCGTGACGCGGTCCAATGCCCATGAATTGATCGCGGTGGACACTCAATCGGGATCGGTTCGGTGGAGATTCACCGCCAATGGTCGACTCGATACGCCGCCGGCGATTCACCGCGGGCTGTGCCTGTTCGGGACGGCCGCGGGTTGGGTGTACGCGGTCCGCGCCGACACCGGCGAACTGGTCTGGCGGATGCGTGCCGCCCCCCATGACGAGCGAATCGTCGCCTACGGTCAAGTCGAATCGCCTTGGCCCGTTCCCGGCGCCATCCTGGTCATGGATGGCATCGCGTACTTTGCAGCCGGCCGACAACCCTTGGCCGATGGCGGCATCCTGGTTTTCGCCGTCGATCCGATGACCGGCAAACGCCACTGGGTCAAACGCATCGACAGCGTTCCACAAAAAGGTTTCTACGAAAATTCCGGTTTGGAATTTGATCCTTTTGATATCCTGCATGCCGAAGGTGACAAGTTGGCGATGTCGCGTTGGATCTTGTCTCTCGATGGCAAGGACGTTGACGTCGACAAGTGGAACGCATTCGCCAAGCTGAACACCGGCAAAGGGGATGTTTGGGTTCCGCGCGGCAGTTGGACCTACGGCGCGCGGCATCAACATCGTTTCCGTGGTGAAGCACCACGACGACCGCTGACTGTTTTCAAGGACGACAAAGTTTTCAGCTCACTCGACGGCAGCACGGACGTGTTCCGCCGCGATTTCAGCGCCGCAGACGTTCAATCCTTCAACAGCAAGTGGATCACCGGATGGGAAGCGGGCAAGTTGGCGCGAGAAGGTGGAAAACCCTATCGAAACCAACGCGTTTCCACCAACTCGGCCTGGGTTCACGATCCCTTTGCCGATCCAGAGGAGATCAAGGAGGAACCCGAATACGGAACTCAACTGCACAACGAGATCTACGCGATGGCGTTGTCCGGCGATGAAAAACTCTACGTCGTGCACCGGGACGGTCGTTTAAAAGTCCTGTCGACCGAAACCGGTTACGTCATCAAAGAATCAAAGGTGCCGCCGCCGGCCTGGGACGGACTGGCGATCGCCGATGAACGTCTTTTTCTGACGACGCAGGACGGAAAACTGATCTGTCTTGGAGACTAGTGCTTCAACCCTAAGATTCAATCTGGACAAAGCACTCCAGCAATTTCACCGGGTTCACAATCGAAAACAAGATCCACCGATGGCAGCGTGACCCCACGGATGACAGAGAGCAAAAAATCCGTGGGTCCGCGCTGCTATCCGTGGGCCCAGTATTTATTTCATTATTCTGTCTTCATTCCCATCCGCAGCTTCATCGTGAACGCCAACGCCGCGAGTGCCATCACGGCGAGCACCCAGATCTTGCCATCGTCTTGATCCTCATCGCCCGCCGCTTCGGTCGCGGTTGTCTGCGGTGTCTCGGGTTTCCCGGCAGGAATCGCCAACTCCAGTGGCTCACCCGAGTCCGCCGATTCGACCATCACGATTTGATCGCCGAGGGTCTGTTGCCAATCGGTTTTTAAGATCAGGTCGACGCCCGGGTTGAGCGCCTTGACGCTGCAGCTGCACTCGCCAACCAGATAGCGGCACGCCGCGATGATCGAACCGGCGTCAAAGTCTGCAGCGGGCAGGGGTTCGATCATTCGTCCGCGGCCGAACACCGGAAACACGAACGGGGCCTCGACCGTTTCGGTCCAGCCATCGACCATCGCGCGAAATGCGAATTCGTTTTCATCGTCGTGTCGAAGTCGCTCGATCGTGAATTTGATTGAGAGCGGGATGTCACAGCGCAGCACGTCATCCATCGACGCCGCCGGGTGGTCCTGCAGATACTGCGCGGCCTCTTCTCGTCGAATCACGCCCTCGGGAATGGCGATCGCGGCGGTCGCGTCCCGGAGTGCAGATTGCAGGTTCGCCCGCAGCGCGTCGTTCTGAGATTCGTCGGGGCCTTCGACCAGGACCCAGACGGCGGACGCACCGGTTTGGATTTCACGAATGATGTTCTCGCGTAGCGGAGACTCGATCCAGGCGTTCAGATTCGCCGATGTCAGTGCGCCGCTCCAGCAGAGCGCTGGTTGACCGTCACGCTCGGGATAAAAGACCTGCAGCAGCGGCGTCTGCTCGGTGCTTTCCAATCCCTCGACCGACCAGAGTTCGGCTTCGGAGAGGGTGGCCAAATCGACGACTCGGGTGGTCACGTTGATGCTTGGTCCGGCGAGAGACCGCAGTGCCGCGAGTGCGTCGGCCGCATCGCCGGTCGATTCACCATCGATCAAGGCCACGATTTCATACGTGTCGGCCGGCCACCGTTCGAGTGCATAGCGAAACACGGGAACCTTGCACGCGTTCGCGGTGTTGGCGAATAACAGGGTGAGGACGACGCAGAGAGTGCGTCGATAGAAGGATCGCCTCAAGGCTAGACACCAACGATTGCCGTTCATCGTTGCGACCCGAAGGCGTAGATGTGGCCGAGTCCGGTGCTGACGAGCAGTCGGCCGTCGGCGACCGCCAGCCCGTGGGCGACACCGTCAACCTCGGCCGACCATTTCAGCGTGCCGTCGTCGGCGTCATAGGCACGGACTTCGTTTTCCAGGCCGACAACGATCGAGTCGGCGGTCTTGATGAACCCGGTCGGGTTTGGGCAATCGACCTCCCACCTCCAAGCTTCCGCTTGTTGCTTGGTGGCCTTGGCCAATTCCGCTTTCGCGGCCGCCTCGGCTTGTTCGTCAGTCCTCTTCTTGTCGTTGATGATCCCGTTGGCTTTAGTCGCGGCAACCTGTGCGGCGACATAGCTGGATCGGTTCAGCATCTTGAGTTTTCCCGCGGTCGGAATCCAGGCACGTTCTCCGGCGACCAGGATGCGATTGGTGCCACTGAAGGTCGCCAGACGCTGTCGGCTGCGCGCATCGGCCAATCGCATTTGATCGCTGGACGATTTTTGGTCTTGCGGGCCGGCCAACAGCATTTCGTCTTCGGTCAACACGCAGAACACGCCACCGGCTTCACCGATCGCACCGAGGCGACTGCCGTCGGCCATCTCAAACGCCAACGGCGCCGCCCGGCCTTGGGGCACATAGATCCGCTCCGACGACGCCAGCAACGCACCCTGCATCGTGACGCCTTGAACTTCGTTACGGAAGCATCGATCGCCGTCCAAAGCCCCCGTCATGGCGTCGACCTTGCACAGGTAAGACGCCTTCCACGGAACCAGCGACGCGCCGAACAACGCGGTGCCGTCTTGGACGAGCACACCGGTCCGCACCGGCCACATCGAAATCAGCTTACGATTGCTCGCCACCTGTTTCCGCTCCGGTGCGGCTTGCCGTTTCCAAATCAATTCGCCGGAGCTCTGGTCACAACAATAGACGAACCCGTCATCGGAACCGAAGAAGGCCCGTCCATCGGACAAGGTGGGAGGAAATCGGACGGCGGATCCGGTGAAAAACACCCATCGTTCTTTGCCCGTCGCGACGTCCAACGCGTGCACGGCATCATCGACCGACGAACCGAAAAAAACTTGGTCGCCATCGACCGTCACGAAAAAGCAGGGGTCGAAGTTGCGCATCGATTGCAGGCCGCTATTGCCCGAATAGGCGTCCCACTTTGCAGGTCCCGTCCACGCGGTTTGCGGGGGCTGCTGCGAGACACGCACCCAATGCGGTTGCATGGGGAACGTCAGGCTAGCGTCGGTGACGCCGCTGCGACGGGCGTCGTGACGATACGTCGGCCAGGGTTGGGCGCACGCTTTGGAGCCAACGCCGACAACTTGGCTGCCGATGCAGCCCAACAAGACGATGACGGTTCGAAGTTGGATCATCGCTCCTCTCCCAACGGCAAGACGGGGGCAAAACCGATCGAAGTTTCCATCCAACCGCCACAGGAACACCCGCCACCGCCCTCCGGTGAAAACAGCATGCCTTGAGCCGGAATGGTGCTCAGCCAACAACTCGGCCGCAAGCGGGTGAATTCGCTGGGTTTCTCGTCTTGGAGTGACCATAGCGACAGGGGGCCGGTTCCACCGCGATAGATGATCGAGTTGCCGGCGCCGATCGGTGTCGCACATCCGCGGCGTTTGCCCAGCGTCCCCGATTTGACCACGCGGCCGTCGTCGGCACTGAGAATATGCGGTTGGACGAAGATCTGTCCGTTCATCAACACCGCGTGTTGGATGTGTGCGCTGTGATGGTCTTCGGGCCACTGGACGGATTGCTGCCAACGCGGCTTGCCGGATGCGGCATCCAACGCGACGAAGTGAAACTCGTTCTTTCCAGAGGTTTGCAAGATGAACTGATCGTCGTCGGCGATGCCAAAACTGATCAGCGTTTCATGATCCTGGGCGGGCACCTTTGCTTTCCATCGCTCTTCGCCGCTATCAAGGTCCAGGCAAACGATGGAGGCCGCGCTCCAGATTTGGCGGTTGAGTAGTTTTCCACTCGACGCTTGTTTCAGCGAGGGATCGTCGACTTCGACAAAGTAAACATGGTTGCCGGAAATGGTGATGGTGGAATGCACGATCGCGTCGGCATCACGCTGCCAATCGATGCTGCCGTATTGCTTGTCGTAGCCCACGATGGCGTTCCCGCAGACCTTGGCGGTCGCCGCGTCGTCTTTGCCGTCGTACCACGCCGCCTTGTCCCAAAATCCCGAATAACCGCTGCCTGGTTTCATCACGGTTCCGACGACGCGATGCTCCGTGACGGCGACGTAGCCCCATTCGCTGTTGCCCTCGTATTCTTCCGGCAGCAACATCGTGCGAATCATTTCTCCGCTGGCGGCGTCGATCACCCACAAGCGATCTTTCACGGCGGCATAGACGTGCGAATCATCCGCACACCAGTTGCCACAGTCTCGCGGGATGTTGACGCGTCGCAGGTCGGGGATTTCGAGCGACCACAGCACGGCGCCGTTGAAGGCATCGAGCGCGATCATGCGGTTCATGCCTTGATGAAACAGTCGGCCGCCGACGGCCAACGGCGCGGGCATGCGGGGGTTGCGGTCGATGCCAAAATCCGCCCCCGGTCGCCCGATCCATCTCACCTCCAGGTCGGCCGTGTCGTCGACGCCGCCGAGCATTTCGCCGGAGTACGAGGCGTTGCCGCTGGAGCCGTACTGGTGTCCCCAGGCGGCGAGTTCCGGTGCGGCGCGTCGCCCGAAATGGACGTCGGGGTTGATGGTCTGCCAAGCGTATTCGTCGTTTTTCGACTCAGCCACTTCATCGCCGCTGCCCAGTTTGATGATCTGTCCCATCGGGGAGAGCAGACCGGCGACATCGTTGACTTGATTGCCGCGAACAACGACGACGTTGGCGATCGCGTGGGGAACGTCTTGTTTCAGTTGGGCGGTCAGACGAATGCCGTAGGTTCGATCGGCATACCATCGTTTGCGCAAGCGGTTCAACACGTCTGAATCATCGACCGCGGCGACAACTGTCATCGACGTCCCCGCCGCGATCGCTTCGCACCAAGAAGGGGGTACGTCGCCCCACACGACCGCGTACCCGCCGGGCTGAACCAGCCGTTTGATCGCCTCCTCGGCTCCGGCGGGGACCTCGGATGTCTCAACCACCGGAGGCGTGTAGTTCATCCCGCCTTCGAGTTGATAAAACGAGCTAAAGGAACGCTTACCGCCTTGATTCAAGCCGAATCGATACCAGTAGGTTTGGCCCGGGATCAGATCGTCCACGACGACGCGATGGCTGGTGCCGGAGGATGGCGAAGCGATGACACGTCCCAGTCTTCGGGTTGGTCCAAAGGCGACGGCGGCCGGACCGGCGATCGTCGTTTCCCAGCGAATTTCGGCCGATGTCGGCGTCAAAAAGCGGACTCCCGGGCGGACGCCGAAGACGATCGGCTCGTCCGGCAGCGTTTCGTCCTGGGCGTGCGACGACACCGCCAGCCCGATCCAGAACGCGACGATGACCAACAGACGGAGAGGCATGATTGCGTTTCACCAAAAAATCGAGACGCGGAAAGGAGACGATGGCTTGAGGTTAACCGTGTCGCAGACGGCAGTCATCGGTGGTCGCACCGGTTTTGTAAAGCAACCCTCCTGGCAGGAGGGTCGGGCGCAGCGAGGGGAGGTCGAACGGTGAATCGCCACGGTGGTCGCGGCGAGCCGCGACGATCGCAAGCTAGAAACTTACGCCACGGCGCACGTAAGCGGGAAGCAACTCCGCGTTTAGGGCATCAGCTTCATCGTCTTCATCCAGTTGGCCGCTTGCTCGGGCCAGCGGGTGACAGGCTGGTCGGTGACACGGAGCCCGTAACCATGGCCGCCGGTCGCGTAGACGTGAAGCTCCGCCGGCACGCCGGCTTCTTTCAGCGCGCCGGCCAACGTCAGGCAATTGTGAACCGACACGCGATCATCAAAGGCGTGTGCGAAAAACATCGGCGGCGTGTCTTGCGTGACCTTGATGTAGTCGTGCAGCTGCGTGGTGCCTTTTTCGACCATGCCCGCTGCGTAGATCAGCATCGCGAAATCGGGCCGGATCGAAACCTGGTCGACCTTGTCCACGGCTTCGTATTGACGCTCTTCCTGAAACAGCGCGGTCAAACCGGCGGTTTCGCCGCCGGCGGAGAAGCCGCAAATGCCGATTCTCGCGGGATCAATTCCCCACTCTTCGGCGCGAGATCGCACCAGACTCATCGCCCGCTGGGCGTCCTGCACGGCCGCGCCCCAACGACGATCGGGGTCGCGCGCCGGCACGCGGTACTTCAACACGATGGCGGTCACGCCGATCGAGTTGAGCCACTCGGCGACTTCGGTCCCTTCCAAATCATACGCCAAAATGTGGTGTCCACCGCCCGGACAGATCACGACGGCCGTTCCGTTGCTCTTGTCCGCCGGCGGTTGATACACCGCAATCTGGGGTGTGGAAACGTTGCCCAGCTTGATGATCCGCCGTCCCGCGATCAACTTGTCGTCCGGCTTGGTCTGGTCCGCTTCCGCGGGCAACGTTTTGGTTTCGCCCGGTGGCATCCCCGGCCAAACGTTCAAGACAATCGGATCGCCGGCGGCGACCTGCGGCAGCGATGTAAAAACGGATGCGGAGATCAGTGCGATCACGAAGACGGGTTTCATGTGAGTTTCCGGGGGGGGCGCGAATTGAGCGACCGCCATTCTAGCTTCGGTCGCGGCAGCGTGCTGCCGCACCCGCGTTCCATCAAAGTGGGGTAAGCATCTTGCTTGCCACCCCCGACGGCTCCGCCGGCGGCCCCCGAGGCGTAGCCTCCGAGACAAGGTTTTCCCAAGATTCACTCGACCGCGCGTCGTGCTGGTATCCTGCATTCTAAACAGTGACTCCCAGGTCATCGGTCCTGCCCCGATTCCTCCCCCTTTCGAGATCCACCGTCATGCGATCGGCCCGATGGACCTTCATCGTTCTTCCCTTGCTGTTGATCTGCGTTCCTGCCGCGGCGCACGATTACTTTGTGATCAAAGTCGTGGATCGGGCGACCGGACGCGGGGTGCCGATGGTCGAACTGAAAACCGTCAACCATATCCGCTATTTCACGGATTCAGCCGGCGTCGTGGCGTTTGATGAACCGGGATTGATGAACCAATCCGTCTTCTTTCACGTTTGGAGTCACGGCTACGAGTTCCCCGCAGACGGTTTCGGCTATCGCGGCAAACGATTGAATGTCCAGCCGGGCGGCATGGCGACGCTGGAGATCAAGCGGCTGAATCTCGCCCAACGCCTGTATCGCATCACCGGTGCGGGCATCTACCGCGACAGCGTCTTGGTCGGGCATCCCACACCGATCAAACAACCGATTTTGAACGGTCAAGTGTTCGGGTCGGACAGCGTCGTCAACGCCGTCTACAAAGGCAAATTGCATTGGTTCTGGGGGGACACCCATCGACCCTCGTATCCGTTGGGCAATTTTGATGTGCCCGGTGCCGTGTCACGGCTGCCGTCCGACGGGGGACTGGATCCCGATGTCGGCGTCGACTTGGATTACTTTGTCGATGAAAGCGGCTTTGCAAAACCGACGGCCAAGTTACCTGGAAAAGGGCCGACCTGGATCAACGGCTTGGTCACACTGGGCAGCAGCACGGACCGTGAGCGGATGTTCGCGGCCTACGTCAAAATCAAGCCACCGCTGACGGTCTATGAACGCGGGTTGGCCGAGTTTGATCACCAAACCCATCAATTCGAAAAACGGAAGGCATTTGCAATCGATGCGCCGTTGTTTCCCCACGGGCACCCCTTTGAGCATGAAGACAACGGGGTTCAGTACGTGTACTTCGCCGACCCGTTTCCTTTGGTCCGTGTCCCGGCGACCGCCGAGGCACTGAGTGATTTGTCGCGGTACGAAGCATACACATGTCTGAAACAGGGCAGCCGTGCGGACTCCATCGCGGTCGAGCGGCACAACGGTGCTCCGGTTTTCAGTTGGAAATCGGACACCATCCCCTTCACGCCGGCACTTCAAAATCGACTGATCAGGGAAGAACACCTCAATGCGGCCGACGGATTGTTTCGCCTGGTAGACGAATCGGGTAAACCGGTGACGATGCACCGCGGATCGGTGGCCTGGAACGAACACCGGGGGCGTTGGGTGATGATCGGGGTTCAGTACGCGGGCACGTCGATGCTGGGCGAGGTCTGGTATGCGGATTCGCAGCAGCTGACCGGCCCGTGGATCAACGCCAGAAAGATAGTCACCCACGAAACGTACAGTTTCTACAACCCGAAACAGCATCCGATGTTTGCCCAAGACGACGGGCGGGTGATTTTTTTTGAAGGCACGTACACGACGACGTTCTCGGGCAACGACGACCCGACACCCCGCTACGACTACAACCAGATGATGTACAAACTGGATCTTGCGGATCTCGGTTTCGGAGAACGAAACGCAAGCGAGTGAATCGATGTCCAGATCGCACCGATTCCCCTCGTTTCAGGGCTCCGCCGCTGGCACGCCAGACTGCCGCGCCTGGCCGCCTTTTCATCCACGTTCCCGCGTAAAATGGGTTATGATGGCTGACCCGAACTCGCGCCGCGAGTGCCTTCCCTCCTAAATCCCACATCCACTTGGAGTCTATTCAGATGAAACCATTTAGTCGTCGCCAGTTTAACGTCGCATCGGCCGCCTCGCTCGCCGGGCTGGCGACCGCCGTCCACACCAGTTCGGCGGCCAAGGCTGCCGACGGCCCCAACGAAAAACTGGGCGTGGTGGTGGCCGGTGTGAACGGACGTGGGCAATCGCACATCGCCGGATTCGGCAGTGATCCGCGGGCGGAAGTCCGCGCCATCGTCGAAGTGGATTCCAAAGTCGCGGAGCAACGTGCCGGTTCGATCGAAAAACGAACGGGGCTCAAGCCGAAGGTGTACCGGGACATCCGTGAAGCGCTCGAATCCGATGATTACCAAATCGTGACCTGTGCGACACCGAACCATTGGCACGCGTTGATCGGCGTCTGGGCGATGCAAGCCGGGAAAGACGTTTACCTTGAGAAACCGATCAGCCACAACGTGAACGAAGGACGGGCGCTGGTCGCGGCGGCCAAGAAGTACGGCCGGATGTTCCAAACCGGAACACAGTGCCGCAGCAGCAACGGCGTGATCGATCTGGTCGATTTCATCCAGAACGGTGGGATCGGTGAAGTCAAATTGGCTCGCGGGCTGTGTTACAAACGCCGCAAGTCGATCGGCCCGATCGGCAACTATCCGATTCCCGACTCGGTCGATTTCAATCTCTGGAGCGGCCCGGCGACCTACACCGATCCGAAGGTGACGCGGCAACGCTTCCACTACGACTGGCACTGGCAACGCCATTACGGCAACGGCGATTCGGGAAACCAAGGCCCTCACCAAACCGACGTCTCACGCTGGGGACTGGGGCTGGAACGTCATCCCAACTCGATCCTGACCTACGCCGGACGCCTCGGTTATCAAGCCGAACGGAAAGATCCGAACTATGTCGATGCCGGCGACACCGCCAACACCCAAGTTTCGATCTACGACTACGGCGACAAAACGATCGTTTTCGAAACACGTGGTTTAAGCGTCGACGATAGCGCCGACGACGAAATCAACACCCTATTCGGTAGCAACCGGGGCAACAAGATCGGCGTCGTCTTTTATGGCAGCGAAGGTTACGCGATCCAGGGTCCGAATTACGAAAACGGACGCGTCTTTGACCTCGATAAAAAGCCCGTGCGTGATTTCAAGCACAACAGCAAAGAAGATGGTCAGCTGAACGAGTTGCACATGAGCAACTTCATTGACGCGGTCGTCTCGCGTGACGGTTCCAAGCTGAATGCCGATGCGATGTGCGGACACCTGTCCGCTTCGATCGCGCACCTGGGTAACATCTCCTACTATGTCGGTCAGGAAAATCGCGTCAGCCCCGATGAGATTGCCGCAGCCGTGGAAGCGTTCGGTTCATCCGATGATGATTCCGCGACGCTGCAACGAACGCTGCGGCACCTGCGCGACAATGGTGTGAAACCCGAAGTCGAACAGTTGTCGCTCGGTCCGGTGCTGAAATTCGATCCGGTCAGCGAACGCTTTGCCGACAACGACGCCGCCAACGCGATGTTGACCCGCCAGTACCGCGACGGATTCGTCGTCCCGGATCCGAGCAACGTCTGATCGGCAGTGATCAAGCAGCGATACGGAGCAGCGAACGGGCAGTCACTGTCCGTTCGTTGCTCAGCCTAGGATTCTCAGCGAATCATTTGGCGGAAAGGCAGACGACCGATCCATCCTTCAAGCAAACGAACAAGCTGTTGTGGGCGATCGCGACGCCGTCCCAAACCGGTGCCGCGTCAAATCGCAGTTCTTGTAACGGGCGACCGTCTGCGGCGTCCAACAACCAGGCGATGCCGCCGTTCCGGCCGGCGTAGGAGGCATTGGTCTGCTCCGCCGAGGCCGCCGGGCCTTCGACGGTTCCAAACGCAGGCCCCTTCACCAGACGCGGCTCGATCGAAACGTTGAAGCGGCGGTCGGTATTGCCGCAACCGTTGTAGAAACCGTTCACGCCGGTCGCCATCGTGCCGATCGCGCACTGACAGACAGAGGGGCCGTTGTAAAGCATGCCGTTGGCGGGCATCACCGCCAGCCCGCAAGTCGGACGCGCCCAGGGATTCGGCGTTTCCGCCGTCCCATCGAGCTTGACAAAGTCGCTGCCGCCGGACGCGCTGTTGAGGTAATAGCGATGCGTGATGCGATTGCGATAGCAGCGGTCATGCGACATCGGGCCGGCCATCTCCTGGGACAACGTGCGGACGACCTTGCCGGTTTTAGGATCGCGGCCGTTCAAGTCGCGAACTCCACACCAATCCATCGGTCGCCGCCGCTTTGGGCAGCTTGTAGGGCGTTCCCGGACCCCGTCAATCCGCGCTGCCCCTGTCAATCTGCCAGTGGTTCGAATTCGAGGATCGGTTGATCGACTGCCAGCGTGTCGCCGATGCTGGCCGTGATCTTGGAAACGCGTCCTTCGCGTTCGGCCCGTAGGACGTTTTCCATCTTCATCGCTTCGATCACTGCCAAGTCCTGACCCGCGTGCACTTCGGTACCCTCTTCGACTCTCAGTTGCGTCAGCAGGCCGGGCATCGGGGAGAGCAAGAAGCGGCTCATATCCGGTGGCTCTTTGACCGGCATGCAGGCGAGCAGGTCAGCGGCGCGCGGGGTCAAGACCATGATGTCGATTTGCGACCCCCAGTGGAACAGGCTGTAATGCATGTTGCGGCGTTCGACCTGGATACAAACCGTTTCGCCGTTGACCGTGCCCCG
The DNA here is from genome assembly GCF_025060895.1 of Stieleria sedimenti. Taxonomy (GTDB): domain Bacteria; phylum Planctomycetota; class Planctomycetia; order Pirellulales; family Pirellulaceae; genus Stieleria; species Stieleria sedimenti. The sequence continues at coordinate 83,665 of NZ_JANZKV010000063.1, forward strand.
GAAGAGCGGTTGGCCGAATTGCCAGTCGCTGATCACTTGATAGGTGTCCGTCCCGTAGGTGATTTCATGGCCGCCGGGCAGCGGACGCATCGCCACCGGAGACTGCTGGCCGTCGAGCATGATCACCCAGTGATCGTCGATGTTTCGTTCGTAGCCGGCCAATTGACCGCTGATCCCGGCGGCCCGGTCCATGTAGCGCCGATGGATGGCTGCGGCGACGACGATCAGCAACGCGGGGTTTTCATGCACGAGATCCGAGGGATGGAAACCGTCGGGATACTCCTCGGCGATCAGATTCGTACTGATGTTACCGGCCCGAAAACGCGGGTGTTCGATCAGTGCGGCCAGGAAGCTGATGTTGTGCGACACACCGCGGATGTAAAACTCGTTGAGCGCTTCGCGCATGTGTCCGATCGCGGCGTCACGCGTCGTTCCATACGTGATCAATTTGGCGATCATCGGGTCATAGTGCATCGCGATCTCTGCACCTTCATAGACACCGGTATCGACGCGGACGACATCGTTTTCTGGCGGCGGGCAATAGCGAACGAGTCGACCGATCGACGGCAGGAACCCGCGGAGCGGATCTTCGGCATAGACCCTCGATTCGATCGCCGATCCGTTGAGTTGGACATCGGACTGGGACAACGGCAACACTTCGCCGGCGGCGCTGCGAATCATCAGTTCGACCAGGTCCAACCCGGTCACGTATTCGGTCACCGGGTGTTCCACCTGCAACCGAGTGTTCATTTCCAGGAAGTAGAAATTGCGATCATTGTCGACGATGAATTCGACGGTTCCGGCCGACTCGTATTGGACCGCGCGGGCGAGCGCGACCGCCTGGTCTCCCATCGCCGAACGGGTTTGGGCATCCAGGAACGGCGAGGGGGCTTCTTCGATCACCTTTTGATGGCGTCGTTGGAGTGAGCATTCGCGTTCAGCGAGGTGGATCACGTTGCCGTGTTTGTCGGCGATCACTTGGATTTCGATATGGCGTGGTTGTTCGATGAACTTTTCGATGAACACGCGGTCGTCGCCGAAGGAGGTTTTCGCCTCGCCGCTGGCGCGTTGGAATCCGTCACGACATTCGTCATCGTTGCGGGCGATCCGCATCCCCTTGCCGCCTCCGCCGGCGCTGGCTTTGATCATCACCGGGTACCCGATTTCCTGGGCAATCGTGACGGCAACGTCTGGGGACTCGATGATGTCGGCGTGACCGGGGACGGTATTCACGCCGGCCTCCTGCGCCAGTTTCTTGGACGTGATCTTGTCGCCCATGTTCTTGATCGCATGGACGTTGGGACCGATGAACGCGATCCCGGCTTCCGCCAACCGCTCGGCAAAGGTTGCGTTTTCGGAGACGAATCCGTAACCGGGGTGGACGGCCTGGGCGCCGGTGTCTCGACAGGCCTGGACGAGCTTGTCGATCACGAGATAGCTTTCGGCCGACGGCGGTGGGCCGATCAACACCGCTTCGTCCGCCATCGAGACGTGGAGCGCATCGCGATCCGCTTCCGAATAAACGGCGACCGTTTGAATGCCCATTTTGCGGGCGGTCTTGATAACGCGGCAAGCGATCTCGCCGCGATTGGCGATCAGTATTTTATTGAACATGATTTTGAATGACCAATCTTTTAAAGCGGAATGTTTCCGTGCTTCCGCCAAGGGTTCTCCAGTTTCTTGCTGCGCAGCATGGCCAACGATCGGCAAATCCGCTTGCGTGTCATCCGCGGCATCACCACGTCGTCGATGAATCCTCGCCGTCCGGCGATGAACGGGTTGGCAAACTTGACACGGTATTCTTCGGTCAGCGCGGCGATTTTTTCGGGGTCGCCCAAGTCTTTGCGGAAGATGATCTCGACCGCGCCCTTGGGACCCATGACGGCGATCTCCGCACTCGGCCATGCCAGATTCACGTCACCGCGAAGGTGTTTGGACGACATCACGTCATAGGCGCCGCCATAGGCTTTGCGGGTGATCAACGTCACCTTGGGGACGGTGGCTTCGGCATAGGCATACAACAGCTTCGCACCGTGCTTGATGATCCCGCCGTATTCCTGGGCGGTTCCCGGCATGAATCCGGGGACGTCGACGAGTGTCAAAATGGGAATGTTGAAGGCATCGCAAAAACGAACGAAGCGGGCCGCCTTGATCGACGACTTGATATCCAAGCAGCCGGCCAACACCAACGGCTGGTTGGCGACGACGCCGATCGGATACCCGTCCATCCGGGCCAGCCCGACGACGATGTTTTTTGCATGCTCGGGCTGCAGTTCGAAGAAGTCGGTGTCGTCGACAATCTTGAGGATTAACTCTTTCATGTCGTACGGTTTGGTCGGCGAATCGGGAACGAGCGTGTCGAGTGAAGGTTCGACGCGATCGGACGGATCGGGGGTTGGCCGATGCGGCGCGTCGACTCGGTTGTTGGCGGGCAAGTAGTTGATGAAACGCCGTACCATCGCGAGCGCTTCCACGTCGTTTTCGAACGCGCGGTCGGCGACGCCGGACACGGTCGAATGGGTCACCGCTCCGCCGAGCTGCTCGTGCGTGACCTCCTCATGGGTCACGGTTTTGACCACGTCGGGGCCGGTCACAAACATGTAGGAACTGTCTTTGACCATGAAGATGAAATCGGTCATGGCCGGGGAGTAGACCGCGCCACCGGCGCAGGGTCCCATCACCAACGAGATTTGCGGGACGACGCCGGAGGCGAGTACGTTGCGTTGAAAGACATCGGCGTAGCCGCCCAGTGACGCGACGCCTTCCTGAATCCGGGCGCCGCCGGAGTCATTGATGCCGATGACCGGCGCGCCGACTTTGATCGCATGGTCCATGACCTTACAGATCTTTTCGGCGTGGGCTTCGGACAGCGAGCCCCCGAAGACGGTAAAGTCTTGGCTGAAGACAAATACGACGCGACCGTTGATGGTCCCGTAGCCCGTCACCACGCCATCACCGGGAATGCTTTGCTGGTCCATTCCGAAGTCTTTGCAACGATGTTCGACGAACATGTCCCATTCTTCGAACATCCCCGGATCCAACAGCAGTTCGATCCGTTCCCGCGCCGTAAGCTTGCCTTTCTTGTGCTGCGCATCAATCCGTTTCTGTCCGCCGCCCATTTCGGCGGCCTTGCGCATTTCTTCAAGGCGTTTGACTATTTCCTGCATGATGCTTCTCGTTGGATTGCGTCGAACGCTGTTGAAGGCGTTCGCGTGACCAGGTTTTTACCGCTTGGTTGAGTGACTTGCGATCCATTCCGCCGCCAGGGGCCAGAGATTGCGCTGGGCTTGTGAGCCCACCGCCAATCCGATGTGCCCGGCTTCGATCGACAATGAGGTGACATCCCGGGAACCGACACGTTCTTTGATCGCCAGTGTGGATTCTGGCGGTACCAAGTGATCGCGTTGGGCGACCAGCAATAGCAACGGGCAAGTGATCGCTGCCAATCGTATCGTTTCACCGGCGAGAACCATTTGATTGTTCACCAGACGATTCTCTTGATAAAGCATCGAAACGAATTCGCGAAACGTCTCCCCGGCGATCGGGATCGTGTCGCTGGACCAACGCTCGATGGTTTTAAAATCATCCAAGAACTCCGCATCGTTCGCATTCTCCATGAACGACAGCTGCTTTTCCGCAAAGTTTTGCACGGGCTTCATCAACTGAAACACGAACTGCAGGAATTCGCCGGGGCAATTCCCAAACGCGTCGATCAGTCCATCGACGTCGAACGTTTCCGGACGTGCCCACAAATTCAACAATCCGTCCTCCCCGTCGAACTCGATCGGCGCCGCCATCAGAATCAGGTTTTCGATCCGCTCGGGATGTAGCGCCGCAAAGAGCGTCGACATGGTGCCGCCCATACAATAACCGAGCAGGCTGAGCCGTGGGGTGTGGGATCGCTGGCAAACGAAGTTGACCGCGTTGTTCAACATCGAACAGACGTAATCTTCCAGCCGCAACGTCGAATCCGATTCATCGGGGCTGCCCCAGTCGATCACATAGACGTCAAAACCGCGATCGAGCAACCGACGGACCACGCTGCGGTTGGCTTTCAGATCCAGGATGTAGGGGCGGTTGACCAACGCGAAACAAATCAGGACGGGTTCGGCGAAGCGGACATTGCGGGGTTTGAAGTGCAGCAGTTTCAGCGGCGTTTGCTCGTAGACCACATCAAACGGTGTGGCCCACTTGGATGGTTTTTTCGGTGCATCCGGTGTCGCGGCACACGCGCCGCCGGTGTGGATTGGGGTCGGCAAGCCTCTCGTTTCCGGAAAGAGTTGCCCAAAACTCATCGAGAGTGCCTGGACATCGTCGCTCAACGTCCTGCCGCTCGCGCGGGCGTCCGCCGGGTCGAAGTTGCCGGCCAACTTTGCGGCGATCAGCGAATCGATGTGTCGTTTCAACAGTTTCAAAAAATCGGAACTGCGGAGATAGGATTCGGTCGCTTGCCCCCACAGATCGAACCACTGGCGGCGGTGAGTGTTCGGGTCCGCGTTGGGATGGGACGCCCGACGCAGTTGATGCGCATTGTCCGCCGCGTGTTGAACAGCCTGAGTCCAACATTCCACCAGGGGCGGCCAGGTTCGATCCGTCGCACTCGTTTCGTCGATTGGTTGGTTCATGCACGGCTCGAACTGCGTTTTGTTTCGCACGCGTTGACGCAATGGCTGCACGGCGTTGACGTTTAGAACAGGGTAACCGTTCCCGCGTAACATGGTTCTAACCCGGCGGGGGTTTCGATGACCAGAGCACCCTCGTCGTTGATACCCCGACATCGTCCCGAAACGTCGCGAGTCCCGAGATCGACTTGGACGGTGCGGTTGGTCAATAAACATCGTTCTCGCCACATGGTTCGTAGTTCATCGTCACGGCAACCAATGCACTCCAGCCGATGCTGCAGTCGATTCAGCACCGCAATCAGCACATCGGTCAACGGAAACGGGTGCCCTGCGACGTCACACAGCGCGATCGCGGTCGTCCGCAATTCGTCCGGTGCCCGAGACAAGGAGTTGTTGACATTGATCCCGATGCCGATCGCCAAAAGCTGTGGATTGGCCGTCGGTAATTCGATCAAAATGCCGCTCAGTTTGCGTTGCCGGCAGTACACGTCGTTGGGCCATTTGAGTTGCATCTCGGAGGATTCAACGATCCCTTCGATCGCCTCGCAGACGGCCAGTCCGACGGTCAAGGATGCTTGGGGCAAACGCCGCTGGGGCAGCCCGGTGTCGAGCAACAGCGTCAAGGTGAGGGCGCCCGAATCGGCCCACCAGTGATTCGTGCCGCGGCCACGACCAGCGGTCTGTGACTCGGCCAGGATCAACAGGGGGCCTGCTGGGCTCCCGTTTCGGGCGAGTTCCATCGCGCGACGATTGGTTGAATCAATCTCGCGATGAAAATCGACCCGCTCCACGAACGTCGACTTGGTCAGATGATCCAAGTCGGCGTCCGAGAACAACATTTCTCGTCTGGGAGTTTCCCGTGCGGGGGCTTCCCGCACGGCGGCGTCCTGCGTCTTGATACCTCGATGCATCGCTCTTCCTTCGCGTGTGGACCGCTACGATCCTGCTTTGGTGACCAACTCGCTCAGTTTTCCCATCGCCTCTTGGTACTCTTTCATTTGAGCTTCGGAGGCTTCACGCATGCAGTCGAGCGTCTTTCGGAAAAACTGCTCGGTGCGTTTGCGAAATTCTTCGGGATCGCTGGACTCGCCGACCTGCAAGGCTTCTTCGAAGGATTCCAGAGCGGCTTCGTACTGCTGGTCCAGGGTGGTGCGATGTCGATGCGCCAATTCAGAGAGGACCGCGCCCCACTGCTTTTGGAATTCACGCACTTTGTCGACCCACACGGATTGCGGCGAGGGCATGGCCGGCCATAATGCAGTCCATTGGGCGATGGCCTCCTGTTGCATCTTCAGTCCGGCATCGGTCGCCTTCTTCATGTTTTCAAAGACTTGATCGTACACGTTCGATTCTGTTTTCGTAGCCATTGTTTCGCTCCTCATGTAAGCGTCGGTTCCAAACGGGTGTCTGTCGGACGATCGGTCCGGCGGACGTTCCTGCAGCGGTAACAACGCTGCAGTTTTATTAAGTGGCTTTGTTGTCCGGGAGGATCACGGTTCTGATGACCGACCATCCGATCTTGATCAAGCGGTATCCCAATCGCCGTTATTACGCCAGTCACACCAGCAAGTACGTGTCGCTCAGGGACATCGAAGAGATGGTGATTGACGGCCACACGGTGGAGATCCGTGACAGTCAGTCGGGCGAGGACATGACCCAAGCGGTTCTGATTCAAATCATCATGGAGCGGCACCCGGATAAAATTTCGCTGTTTCCCGCCGAGATGTTGCATTTCATTCTCCGGTCCAATGACCTGATGTCGGGCTTTTTCGGCGATTACTTTCGTCATTCTCTTTCCTATCTCGATTACTTGCGACGGCACAATCCCGCCGCCACATCGCTTGCCCCGATGCAATGGATCAAGTCTTGGCTGGACAACGTTTCCGCGACCAGCAAGGCCGACCCGGCCAATCCTCCGTCGTCCGAATCCGCCCAACTGGCGCTTCGCGTGAAGCAACTCGAAGAGCGGATCGAACAGTTGGAATCGGATGACGACTAGCGGGCTGTCGTTTTCGTCGTCGTTCCGAAATCAACGCGTCCATGCCAGCCCGCTAGGCGGGCCCGTGCCATCCGGCGTCAGCCCACAGCTCGCCGCTGACCGCCGAGTTGGAGATCATGAAGCAAATCGCATCGGCAATCTCTTCGGGTTTGATCAAACGTCGCAGCTGGGTGTAAGGCAACACATTCTTGTCCAAGAAATCTTGTCCCAACGCCCTGGCCATCGGTGTGTCGGTGAACCCGGGGTGGATGATGCCACAGCGGACGCCGTGGAAAATCGCTTCCTTGGTCAACGTCGCGGCGGCACCTTCCAAGCCCGCTTTGGCGACGGCGTAGGAAATCTGTCCCTTGTTCCCTTGCGACGACACCGAACCCAGGAAGACAACAACGCCTTGGATCATCTCGTCCGGATCCCAACGCTTCAGTCCGCGTTGGCGTCGGTCTTCGGCGATCCGGGCCACCATCTCGATGCCCCAATAGATCGGCGCGATCAAGTTCACTTCGGTGACTTGGCGGAAGGTTTCCGTCGGATAGATCTGAGCCCGGCCGGTTTCTTTGTTGATCGTCACGGCGAGTGCGTCGCGAGTGATCCCGGCTGCCGGCACACAGATGCTGACGATGCCATATTTTTCAGCCGCTTCGTTGAAGACGCGTTTGCGGAAGCCCTCGTCCGTCGTGTCGCCCAGCTTGGCTTCGGCCACTTCACGGCCGGCTTTCTGGTTGATCGACTTGGCCAATTCCTGGACGCTGTCGCTGCGGTCGACCAGCATCACGGCTTTGGCGCCGCGGGCGGCCAATTCCCGCGCCACCGCTTCGCCGATCCCACTGGCCGCACCGGTCACGACGGCGACTTTTTCACGGATGTTCTTGTAAACACTCGATGGAAGTTCAGGTGTTTCTTGCAGTTCTGGTTCTGGTGCGTTGGTAATCATCTCGGTTTGTCCCTGTTCGCTGGTGTTGATCGTTTCTTTTTGTGTTTGCACTGCACCTGGCGGTGGCACTGCATCCTTGGTTGGCGATTGCGTTGCCGGAGGAGCACTGACCGCCTCGGCCTCTTGGCTGATCCCCAGCACCGAGTCCAATGCAGCCAGCACACCGTCATAGCGTTGTAGCGCCAGTTGGTGTTGGGTTTTGGCCAGACGCAGGGCAGCTGCGGAGATCGGATTGGAAAGCCCGCTCTCTTGATCCACCATCGGAGCAACCGGCCGTGCCGTGAAGCCTGGCCAGTAACGCGTCCAGCCCCGCAGCAGATCCTGCTGCAGTTTGAAGTTCGCTTCGGTGGCTTGACGCATGCCCTGGAGCATCGAATCAAGCACGTCGCTGTCTGTTTTGAACATAGGAGAGCCTCCGAAATTAAGTGGTGGTGCTATTCCAAGGACAAACAGGCTCCTTGCAACGCCCGAATGCTGCAAACGCAGCAAAGCGACAGCATGCAAACGCCGTACCGCGGCAAAAAACCGAGTAAAACGGCTAGACGCTGTAGTGCAACTGCGTCAAACGTGTGCGGATGCACACTTGGATGTGGCATTCCGCGCACCTTCGGCGACCTGCCAGCTGGGGCGGGACGGTCGAAGATTTCCGATTGGGTAAAAAGTTCAGATTGCTGCCAGCGCGCCGTCGCAACCGGACCGCCGACGCCCCCTGCCGCCGACTTTGGCGACACGTGAGATCGCGGCCGCGAACCGGGTATCCCGGAGGGATTTCAGCGAGTAGCCGGAGATCAGCGCAGCGCCACCTCCGGGCAGTTTGTCGCCGATTCCCACCGACCCCGGACGGGTCGCAGCGAATCAATCTGCCGGCGCTACCGCAGTCCGCCATGTTGAAAGGGTTGATCGGGATGCATGTCCCCTCGGGGCGGCAAGCTGGGCTGGGAGCTCTGACGCGATTTGCTTCGACACCCATGCACCGCTGGCGACGGCGGGTCGCAGGGCGAACGTCAAGAACGTGCGGTAGCCGCCCGAAGCGAGCGATTACGCACGAAGCGGAGCGCCGCGTACCGTAAGTGCTACGCCACCGCACAGTTCTTTTGGAATCGGTCCGAAGCAGGTACGGATCGACGGCCAGAAAGTCTGGATCATTCCGCGCGCCAGTGCGCTTGATTGCGTGTTTGCAGATCGTTGGTGTCAGTGGGTTCGCCCCTCGTCGTTTCACACTCCCGGGCACGGGGCGTCCCCCATGATTGGTATAGCGTTTGCTCCGGCTGACGCCATTGCCCACCGAGGAGTTGATTCTTTGAAGTGGTAAGTCTGGTGTCCTTGTTCCCGCACTCGGTGCGAATCTTCAAGGTGCCGTATTCATCAACGTGTTGTAGAGGAGAGCCAGCGAGATGACGCGTGAAGTGGTGGTACTCAGTGGCGTGCGAACCCCGATCGGAGGATACGGCGGCAGTTTGAAAGACACCCCGCCGTGCGACTTGGCCGCAAAGTGTGTGAAGGAAGCGGTGAAGCGTTCGGGTGTCAAGCCGAGCGATGTCGGACATGTGGTGTTTGGAAACATCATTCATACCGATGCCCATGATCATTATCTTGCTCGCGTCGCAGCGATCAAAGGCGGCTTGCCGCATGAGACACCCGCACTGACGTTGAATCGTCTCTGCGGCAGCGGGTTGCAAGCGGTGATCACGGCGGCCCATGCGATCATGCTGGGTGATGCCGATGTCACCGTAGCCGGCGGTGCCGAGAACATGAGTCGCTCGCCGTACAGCTCTGCCGCGATGCGGTTCGGGGCGCGGATGAACGACACGACGTTGGTCGACATGATGGTCGGTGCACTCAGCGACCCCTTCGACGATTGTCACATGGGTGTCACGGCGGAGAATGTTGCCAAGAAGTATCAGATCTCGCGTGAAGACCAGGATGCGTTGGCGGTGGAGAGCCACCGACGTGCGGGTGCTGCGATCGACCACGGTTACTTCAAAGCACAGATTGTTCCGATCGACATCAAGGTCAAGCGGGACGTGGTTCCCTTTGAAGTCGACGAAACGGTGCGTTACGGCGTGACGACGGAAAAGCTGGCGCGTCTGCCCACGGTGTTTGATCGCGAGGGGACGGTGACGCCCGGCAACGCATCGAGCATCAATGATGCCGCGGCCGCCTTGGTGTTGGCCGATGCACAGCTCGCCGAGAGCCGCGGGCTGAAGCCGATGGGCAAGTTGGTGGACTACGCCTATGCCGGTGTGGATCCCAAGTACATGGGGATGGGGCCGGTCCCGGCGGTTCGCAAGCTGCTCGAAAAGACCGGTTTCGGACTCGACGACATCGACGTGTTTGAAGTCAACGAAGCGTTCGCCTCGCAAGCCCTGGCGGTATGCCGCGAATTGGACCTGCCGATGGACCGCACGAACCCCAACGGCAGCGGGATTTCGCTCGGCCACCCGATCGGCGCGACCGGTGCGATCCTGGTGATCAAGGCGCTGTACGAGCTCAATCGCACCGGCAAAAAACGCGCCTTGGTGACGATGTGCATCGGCGGCGGACAGGGAATCGCGGCCATTTTTGAACACATCTAACGGCATCACTGAATCTGTACCACACAATTGAATTGACACGGAGCACGAAACAATGGGAAGGGTCGACGGAAGAACGGCATTGATCACCGGCGGGTCACGTGGGATCGGACGCGCGATCGCGTTGGAACTCGCCCGCGAGGGTGCCAGGGTCGCCATCAATTTCTCCAGTAACGAGGCCAAGGCCCAAGAGGTGGCTGACGAAATCGGTCGCGAAGGGGGAACGTGTCTGTTGGCGCAAGCCAACATCGGTGACCCCAAGCAAGCACGGGCGATGGTTCAGAAGATCGCCGATGAATTCACCCATCTCGACATTCTGGTCAACAACGCGGGGATCACCCGCGATGCGATGTTGCCCCGCATGACCGATGAGCAATGGATGGAAGTGATTCAAACCAATTTGGGCGGATGCTTTTTCTGCACCTCGGCCGCGATCCCGATCATGACATCGCAAAGTTATGGCCGGATCGTCAACATCAGCTCGATGAATGGTCAGTTGCCGGCGATCGGCCAGGCGAATTATAGCGCCAGCAAGGGAGGGATCATCGCATTCACCCGCACGGCCGCCGCGGAGCTGGTGCATTCGGGCATCACGGTCAACTCGATCGCGCCGGGGTACACCGACACGGACATGTTTGAAGCGGTCCCGCCGGTGATTCAAGCCAAGATCCGCGGTGGGATCCCGATGGGACGATTTGCCCATCCCGAAGAAATTGCCAAAGCCGTGACCTTCCTGGTCGCCGACGGCGATTACATCACGGGGCAACAGATCAACGTCAATGGTGGAGCCTTTATGTAAGGCCGACCGCGCGCGCCGAGCAGGTGCCACGATCGAAGAGATTTTAACGAGTTATTCAGGAGCCAAAGAATCACGATGTCGCAATCCAATGACAAACAAACGTTTGATCCCTTCGATCCGACGGGCATGCTCAAGCAAATGCGAGACTCCAACATGGAAACCTGGTCGAAGGTGATGACGGAATTCGTCAATACCGAAGCCTATGCCGAGTCGACCGGCGCCATGCTGGACGCCTGGCTCACGACCTCCGGGCCGTTCCGTAAAGCCATGGAATCCAGCATGGGCCAAGCGATGGCACAAATGAACATGCCCACTCGCGATGACATCACGCGTCTGGCCGAGCGTCTGACCAATATCGAAATGCGGTTGGATGATCTCGACGCGAGACTGAGCGAAGGGGCCCAATCCAATAACACGCAAACAACCAACTGAAGGGGACTGACATGACCACGAAAGAATCGACCCCGGCGGTGGACGCAGGCATGCCTTCCTTCTCGGACGTCTGCGAAGGCTGGCACCGGGCCGCCGAAAATCTCGACCGATTCAACCGGATGCTCACCACCGATGCCAAAATCGCCCAAACGCCGAAGGAAGTGGTTTGGACGCTCAACAAGGCCAAACTCTATCACTACATCCCGGTCGTGCCGGAACAGGATCGCAAGCCGGTTCCGCTGTTCATGGTGTTTGCCATCATGAACCGACCGCACGTGTTGGATCTGCGGCCCGGCCACAGTTTCGTCGAGTACATGCTGCGGCACGGTTACGAGCTGTACTTGATGGACTGGGGGGAACCCGGTCCCGAAGACAAGAACATGTGCTTCGATGACTACACGCTGGAATACCTGCCGCGTGCGATTCGCAAGTTCAAGAGCATTTCGGGGGCGGAGGAGTTCAGCATGCTGGGCTGGTGCTTGGGCGCCTTGATCAGCACGATGTACGCGGCGCTGCGACCCGATGACGGGCTGAAGAATCTGATGCTGCTGACCGCACCGCTGGACTTCAGTGACCAAGAGGCCGGAGGGTTCACGCGTTGGTCGAGCAACCCGGCGTTTAATGCCAACACGATTGTCGAAAAGCTGGGCAACGTCCCGGGTGAAATGATCGATTCGGGCGCCAAAATGCTCAAGCCGATCGAAAACTACTTCGGCAGCTACAGCATGTTGTGGGACAAGATCGAAAACCCCGGAACCGTGGAAGCCTGGCACGCCATGAACACCTGGGTCCGCGACATCATCCCGATGGCCGGTGCCGCGTACAAGCAGTTGATCAATGAGCTTTACAAAGAAAACAAGCTGGTCAAAGGAACGCTGCAACTGCGCGGCGAAACGGTCGACTTGAAAAAGCTGAAAGCCAATCTGTTCAACGTGATTGCCGAGGCCGATCACATCACACCCCCGTGCCAGTCCGAGTCGATCATGGACTTGGTGGGCAGCGAAGACAAGGAACTCTTTCGAGTGCGAGGTGGGCACATCGGCATCATGGCCGGACGCGGCGCCGAGAAAAACACCTGGCCGCACATGGAATCCTGGCTGTCGGCAAGGTCGGGTGGCTGAGATGACTCCCCCTTGGGAATTCCTGCTCGATGAAGCCGCGTTCCGGTCGATCCTGCCTCCCGAACACGCGCAATTTGCGCGTCCGATTCGGGAGGGGTTGAGTCTGTTTCTTGGTGGTCTGCCGCCGGAGCAACAGATTTCGATTGTGCGGGCTCAAGCCAATTTGCCGGCGTCGGCGTCGTTCTCACAGCGGTTGGGGATTCTCGCCCGCAGCTCGCCGGTGTTGCACAAGGTCGGCCAGATTCTGGCACGCGACAAACGTCTCCCGCTGGAGCTGCGCGGCTACTTGAGCGAATTGGAAAGTCTTCCGCCGGTGGTTTCGCAACCGCTGCTCGAGCAGGCAATCGCCCAGGAACTCGGACCACTCGATCGATGGGGCATCCGACTCGGACCGGCGATCGCCGAAGCGAGCGTGGCGGTGGTCGTGCCGTTTGATCGGAATCAATCCTCAAGCGGCCCCTCCTCAAATGGCCGGGCGACGACCAAGGGCGTGTTCAAAATTCTCAAGCCCGGTATCGAACAACAACTCGATCACGAGTTGCGTCTGCTCACCCAGGTGGGCGAGCAATTGGATCGCCGCTGCCAGGCGTTGCAGATCCCCGAGTTGGATTACGAAGACGCTTTCAGTCAGGCGCACGTCAAACTGCTGGACGAAGTGCAGTTGGAGCACGAACAGCGACATCTGGTGGAAGCCAAAGCGTTTTTTGCCGATGAACCACGGGTGCAGATCCCCGAATTGCTGGAGCACTGCACCAAACGCGTGACCTGCATGGAACGTCTCAGCGGCGGCAAGGTCACCGACCACGGACTGTTCGGCGGGCGACAGAAACGGGACCTTGCCGCGTTGATCGGTGAAGCGTTGATCGCGGCGCCGGTGTTTTCCAAACGCGAAGATCCGATTTTTCACGGGGATCCACATGCCGGCAATCTGTTTCTGACCGACGACGGCCGGCTGGGGATTCTGGATTGGAGTCTGGTCGGACGCTTGAGTGCCGACGTCAGGCGAATGATTGTGCAAATTTCGTTGGCCGCCGTGATGCTTGATGCGCGCGGCGTCGCCGTGCGGATGGCGGCACTGGCTGCGCCGCAACGGCCCGATGAACGAGCCCTCAAGGCGGTTGCCGAGAAATGGGTCGCATGCGTTCGCCGCGGTCGATTCCCCGGATTGAGTTGGCTGGTCGCGATGCTCGACGAGGCGGTCCAGCAAGCCAAATTGCGAGTGCCCGAGGACTTGATGCTGTTTCGGAAATCGCTGTTGGCACTCGAGGGTGTCGTGATGGACGTCGGCGATCGAACGGGATTGATCGATCGGACGCTGAACATGGAATTCATGCGACACTTCGCGGTCGAACTGCCCCAGCGTTGGTTCCACCCACCATTCTCACATCGATTCGCCACACAGGTTTCGAATTTCGATATAACCCAAGCCTTGCTCGGCGCCCCCACCGCGCTGGCAAGTTTCTTGACCGGCCACGCACTGGACGCGATTGAAAGTTGCCAAGGCAAGGCATCCAACACGATGAATGTTTCCCATTAACAACGGAGGATCAAAATGGCGGTCAAGTCTTTGAATCACATCGGCATCGCGGTGCAGTCCATCGATGCCCACAAAGCGTTTTACGAAGGGGCACTCGGATTGGAATTCGAGGGGCTGGAGGACGTGCCCAGCCAAAAGGTGCGTGTCGCGTTCTTCCGCGCCGGCGACGTTCGACTGGAATTGCTCGAACCGACGTCGGACGACAGCACGGTTGCCAAGTTCATCGAAAAACGCGGTGAAGGCTTGCACCATCTGGCCTACACCGTCGAAGACATCCAGGCCCGTATCGCTGAATTGCAAGATTCCGGTTTGCGGATGATCGATGAAAAACCGCGGGGGGGATCACATCACATGCAGATCGCGTTCCTGCACCCGAAAAGTTCCGGCGGTGTGCTGACCGAACTTTGTGAACCGGCCGGCGGAAGTTAGGGAATGGGGCAAGCTGGAAGCTTACGCCACTCGCAAGCTGGAAGGTTAGGGCACTTTACTCGTATTGAATGAAAGCACGATGACGGTCACGTTTCCCCGTGAATTTAGTATTCAAGATGATTTCCCTCCGGTCGACTACGATCAATGGCGGGCGCTGGTCGAAAAGGCGCTGGCCGGAGCACCCTTTGAAAAGAAGCTCGTCTTAAAGACGTATGACGGGCTCCGCATTCAACCGCTCTACAGTCGCCGCGATGACAGTGGCCGAGACGATCCCATGGGTTTCCCAGGTCTGGCGACCCGGGTTCGCGGAGGACGTCCGCTGGGATCGGTGCAATCCGGCTGGGATCTGCGTCAGGAGTTCTCCGCCCCCTGCCCGGTCGCCTGCAATCAGGCGATCTTGGCGGACTTGAGCGGCGGTGTGACGTCGATTCAGATCCGGCTGGATCAAGCCGCCCGCAACGGGCTGGATCCCGATGACGCGGCGAGTGCCGGTTGCGTCGGTCGCGATGGCGTGATGGTCTATGGCGTCGACGACATGGACAAACTGCTCGGCGACGTTCAACTGGAACTGATCACGGTTGCGTTGGACGCCGGCGCGGCATTCTTTCCCGCCGCGGCGACCCTGATGGCGACCTGGAATCGGCGCGGCGTCTCGCCGGAAACCGCGCGAGCGGCGCTGAACGCCGATCCGCTGGGTGAGCTTGCACGCCGGGGAACGTTGCCGTTGGAACCCTCGTCGGCTCTGTCCATGATGTCCGACTTGGCCAGTTGGACGTCCGAGCATTATCCGCACGTCACGTCGGTCGGCGTGGATAGCTCGCCGTACCATGACGGCGGCGCGAGCGCGGCCCAGGACATCGCGTTCAGTCTGGCGACGGGCGTGGAATACTTGCGAGCGATGACCGCCGCCGGGATGGACGTGTCGGCGGCGGCCGAACAGATTCTGTTTCGCGTCAGCCTCGGCACCGAACACTTTCAAGCGATCGCAAAACTGCGGGCCGCCCGATGGCTATGGTCTCGTGTGCTGGAGTCGTGTGGCGTGCCGGAAGACTCTCGGTCGATGCGGATTCACACCCGAACCGGCAACCGCGTGCTGACCAAACACGATCCCTCTGTCAATCTGTTACGCAACTCGGTGGCTGTCTTCGCCGCCGGCATCGGCGGTGCGGATGCGATCACATCGGTTCCGTTCGATGTGATGGCCGGGTTGTCCAACGACTTCAGCCGCCGCGTCGCACGCAACAGCGCGCTGGTGTTGCAAGAAGAATCGCACCTGCATCGCGTGATTGATCCGGCCGGCGGCAGCTGGTTTTTGGACCGGCTGACCGAAGACGTGGCCGGTAAGGCGTGGGAGATCTTCCAAGAAACAGAACGTCAGGGTGGCATGCTGGCGGCGTTGACCAGCGGATGGGTGGCGAAAGAAATTGCTGCCACCGCCGCAGCTCGGGCCAAGGATGTCGCCACTCGCAAACGCGGGATCACGGGCGTCAGCGAGTTCGCCAATGTCGGCGAAGAGCCGGTGATTCGTGATGCACCGGATCTGGAATCCCTTGCCGGGGAAGCAGCCGATCGAATTCGCGGCCTTCGATCGGCCACGCAGGAGACCCTGTCGCTTGATACGGCGGAGGACCGTGTTGCCGCGGCGGTTGCGGCGGCATCCGACGGTGCGACGCTGGGGCAGATCGCCGCCGCGCTCGGGCTGGGACGCGGCCAGAGTGCAACGATCGCCGCCATCGAGCCCCACCGCCTGGCGGAACCGTTTGATCAATTGCGTGATGCCTGCGACGCGTGGCAAGACGCCCAGGGGAAACGGCCACGCGTGTTCTTGGCCAACCTCGGTCCCGTGTCACACTACAGCGGTCGGGCCACCTGGTCGAGCAATTTCTTTGCCGCGGGCGGTTTCGAAGTGCTCGACAGCGGAGGTTTTGCGGACGCGGACGCTGCCGCGGAGGCGTTTTCCCAAACCGATGCGTCGATCGCGGTGATCTGTTCCTCGGACAAACTTTACGCCGACGTGGTTCCCACAGCGGCTGCCAAACTAAAACAGGCGGGGGCCAGCTCGGTCGTGCTGGCAGGAAACCCGGGTGACAATGAACAGGCATGGAAAGCAGCGGGCGTCGACCGCTTTATCTTCATGCGTTGTGATGTGCTCGAGACGCTGCGAAGTCTGTTGACACAAGTCGGTGTGATTGAAGAAGGAGAGCCGGTACGATGACCTTGATTCCAAACTTTTCCGATGTGCCCCTGGAAAGCGATCACCGCGCGGCGGGTTCGTTAGACGACTGGCACGCCAAGGTCGCTAGCGATGCGGAGGAACTCCGATGGCAGACGCCGGAACAGATCCCCGTCCGGCCGTTGTACACCTCGGCCGATCGTGCGGGGCTGGACCACTTGGACACGATGCCGGGGCTGGCGCCCTTTTTGCGTGGACCGTATGCGACGATGTACGTGCAACGTCCCTGGACGGTGCGTCAGTACGCGGGATTTTCAACCGCCAAGGACTCCAACGCGTTTTACCGACGCAACCTGGCGGCGGGCCAGATGGGGTTGAGCATCGCATTCGACCTGGCCACGCACCGCGGCTACGATTCGGATCACCCCCGCGTCAGCGGCGACGTCGGCATGGCCGGTGTGGCGATCGACAGCATTCAAGACATGCGAACGCTGTTCGAAGGCATCCCGCTGGATCGGATGAGTGTTTCGATGACCATGAACGGCGCGGTGCTTCCCATCATGGCGTTGTACATCGTGGCCGCGGAAGAACAGGGGGTGAAACCGGAGCAGCTTGCCGGCACGATCCAGAACGACATCTTGAAGGAGTTCATGGTTCGCAACACCTACATCTATCCGCCCGCCCCGAGCATGCGGATCATCGCCTCGATTTTCGAGTACACCAGCCAGCGGATGCCCAAATTCAACAGCATCAGCATCAGCGGCTATCACATGCAGGAAGCCGGGGCGACCGCGGACTTGGAATTGGCCTATACCCTTGCCGATGGACTGGAGTATGTCCGCACGGGTATCGCATCGGGCCTGGACGTTGACGCCTTTTGCCCACGGTTGTCGTTCTTCTGGGCGATCGGCATGAATTATTTCATGGAAATCGCCAAGCTGCGGGCCGCCCGCATGATCTGGGCCAAGCTGATCAAACAGTTCAACCCCAAGAACCCCAAGAGCTTGTCGCTGCGGACGCACAGCCAGACCAGCGGCTGGAGTTTGACCGCTCAAGACGTTTACAACAATGTCACGCGGACTTGTATCGAAGCGATGGCGGCGACGCACGGCCACACCCAATCGTTGCACACCAACGCGCTCGATGAAGCCCTCGCCCTGCCGACCGACTTCTCGGCACGGATCGCGCGGAACACGCAATTGTTCTTGCAACAAGAAACCGACACGTGCAAAGTCGTCGATCCTTGGGCGGGCAGCTACTATGTCGAACGCTTGACACGCGATTTGGCCCAGCGTGCCTGGAGCCATCTGGTTGAAATCGAAGAGCTCGGCGGGATGACCCAGGCGATCCAAGCCGGGATTCCCAAGATGCGGATCGAAGAAGCGTCGGCACGCACCCAAGCCCGCATCGATTCCGGTCAACAAACCTTAATCGGTGTCAACAAGTACCGGCTGGCGACCGAAGATGACATGCGTGTGCTGCACGTCGACAATTCGGCGGTGCGGAAGTCACAGATCGCGGGCTTGAAACAACTCCGCGCCGAACGTGATTCGTCCGAGGTCGATGCGGCGTTGGATGCGTTGACCGAAGCGGCACGCAGCGAACAAGGTAACTTGTTGGAACTGGCCGTCAACGCGGCACGTGCCAAAGCAACCGTGGGGGAGATTAGCGCGGCGTTAGAAAAGGTTTACAATCGATACGAAGCGCCCGTGCAATCCGTCCGCGGCGTCTATGCCGCTGCACTTGAGAGTGAATCGATGACAACGGAAGTGGGCCAAATCGTAGAGGCATTTGAACGCAACGAAGGCCGTCGGCCACGGATCTTGGTCGCCAAGATGGGGCAAGACGGGCACGACCGTGGACAAAAGGTCATCGCCAGCGCGTTTGCCGACTTGGGCTTTGATGTCGACATCGGTCCGTTGTTCCGCACGCCGGCCGAAACGGCACGGCAAGCGGTCGAAAACGACGTGCACCTGGTGGGCGTCAGCTCGTTGGCGGCCGGTCACCTGACACTGGTCCCGGAACTCCGCAAGGCGTTGGCGGATCTGGGTCGCGAGGACATCATGATTGTCGCCGGCGGAGTGATCCCGCCAGAAGATTACGAGGCGTTGTACGCGGCCGGCGCCGCCGAAGTGTTCGGCCCCGGTACGGTCATCAGCGAGGCGGCGATTCGAGTGGTTCGAGACCTCGCCGATCGACTCGGATTCTCGGTGGATGAAGCAGTCGAGACTCAAGATGCCTGATCGGAATTCAGCATGAAGCGTGATGTTCCACGACGTCGTCAGTTGACGACGGAGGATTATTTTGCCGGTGTCCGTAACTGTGACATCACGGTACTGCCGCGAGCGTTGACGCTGATCGAGTCCAACAATGCCGAGCACCAGCGGCAAGCCGAGATGCTGTTGACCCGGCTGTTGCCCCACACGGGCAACGCCATCCGGGTCGGCATCAGTGGCGCCCCCGGGGTAGGCAAAAGCACCTTCATCGAAGCGCTCGGATTGCAATTGATCGCCCAAGGGCGACGGGTTGCGGTCTTGGCGGTGGATCCATCGAGCGGCATCAGTGGTGGCAGCATTCTGGGTGACAAAACCCGGATGTCGCGACTCGCGGCCGAGCCCAACGCCTACATCCGACCCTCACCTTCAGCCGGAACGCTCGGGGGCGTGGCCAGCAAGACGCGGGAAAGTCTACTCGTTTGCGAGGCGGCCGGTTACGAAGTCGTGTTGGTCGAAACCGTCGGCGTGGGGCAATCCGAAACCATGGTGGCGGAAATGACGGATTGCTTTTTGGCGTTGATGCTGCCCGGCGCCGGAGACGACTTGCAAGGCATCAAACGCGGGTTGTTGGAACTCGTCGATGTGATCGCCGTGAACAAGGCCGACTCGGCGACACTGAAAGCGGCCGAGCTGGCCGCCCACCAATACGAGATGGCGATCCATTCCATTCTGGGGAAACAAGATCATCCGCCGCAGGTGCTGACCTGCAGCGCGTTGCACGACGAACGGGTCGATGCCGTCTGGCAGGCCGTCGAACAGCGTTACAGTGCGATGAAATCCAGCGGCGACTTGGCCGCAAAGCGACGTCGACAACAAGTCCGTTGGTTGTGGGCGATCATCGAAGACCGAATGAAGCAAGCCCTCCGCAAGCATCCCGGCGTCCGGCGCATCCGCGAAGGACTCGAATCCGAGGTGCTTGCCGGCAACCTGCCGCCCGAAGCGGCCGCCAGCAAGATCCTACAGGCGTTCGGCATGCACGAACCTTGCGGCGTTTCATTGAGACCTGACGGAAAAAGAACTGCAGTAACATGAGTATTCGAAAAGAGTTTTTGACTGGGCTAGAAGAACGCCGTGCCAAATTGCGTTTGGGCGGTGGCGAAAGCCGGCACGCCAAACGCCGCGAAAAGGGAATGCTCTCGGCGCGCGAGCGGCTGGATGTCTTTTTCGACGCCGACACCTTTCAAGAGTGGGGAATGCACGTCGATCATTCCTGTCATGAATTTGGGATGGAGAACAAACCCATGCCCTGTGACGGAGTGGTCACCGGCGTGGGGCGGGTCGGCGGTCGACCGGCCGCATCGTTCAGCCAGGATGCAACCGTCGGGGGCGGTGCGTTGGGCATGCGGCACTCCAAGAAGATTTGCGACATCATGGACTACGCGCTCGAAAGCGGAATGCCGTTTGTGGCGATCAACGATTCCGGCGGCGCACGGATCCAAGAGGCCGTCGACTCGTTGTCGGGATACGGTCAAGTGTTCTATCGCAACGTCATGCTTTCCGGCTGCGTCCCGCAAATCGGAGTGATCGCCGGCAATTGTGCCGGCGGGGCGGCTTATTCGCCAGCGCTGATGGATTTTTTGGTGATGACGCGCGAGAACGCGAACATGTTCATCTGCGGGCCGCAGGTCATCAAGGCTGCGACGGGCGTCGATTGCACGATGGAAGAAATCGGCAGCGCGGCGGCCAACGCCAGCATCAGCGGCAACGTTCACTTCGTCGCCGATGACGACCAGCACGCCATGCAGATCGTCCAGCAACTGCTGTCTTACTTGCCACAGAACAACGCGGAGAACCCGCCACACGCCCTGGTGGAAGACCTGTGCCTGGATCCAGACCTGTCGATGAACGATGTGGTTCCGGAGAACATTAAAGATCCGATGGACATGTACGCCGTGATCGAACGGATCGTGGACAAGGATTGTTTTTTGGAAGTCCATCGCGAGTTTGCCCCCAACATCATCGTCGGTTTTGCACGCGTCGATGGTGTGGTCGTGGGCATCATTGCCAACCAACCCAACGTGAAAGCGGGCACGCTGGATATCGACGCGTCAGACAAAGCCGCCCGATTCATTCGTTTTTGCAACGCGTTCAACATCCCGCTGCTGACGTTGGTCGATGTTCCCGGATTTCTGCCCGGGGTGGGCCAGGAACAGGGTGGCATCATTCGTCACGGGGCCAAAATGTTGTTCGCCTACGCATCGGCGACCGTCCCCAAGATCACCGTCATCATCCGCAAGGCCTATGGCGGATCGTACTTGGCGATGTGCAGCCGCGATTTGAAAGCCGACATGGTGTTTGCCTGGCCGACCGCGGAGATCGCGGTGATGGGCGCCGAAGGCGCAGTCAACGTGCTCTACCGCAAAGAACTTGCCGCGGCGGATGACAAAGCGGCGATGCGCGAGCAATTCATCCAAGAATACCGTGACCGATTTGCGTCGCCCTATTTGGCGGCTTCCCACGGAATGATCACCGATGTGATCGACCCGGCGCAGACCCGGGCGGTCGTGTCACTTGCACTGCAGAACACGCTGAACAAGAGCGAGACCCGTCCTCCAAAGAAACATGGTTTGATTCCGCTATGAAAAGATTACGCATCACCGTCGGAAATAAATCCTACGACGTCACCGTGGAGGATCTCAGCGAGACCGAAGCGTATCCCGTTCCGACACGCCCCATCCCCTCGCAGCCGTCGGACGCCGCACCGCCAGCGGCGATCGCCCGCCAGACGCCGACAAAGGCCCAGCCGCCCGCCGGTAGCGGCGCGGTGACAAGCCCGATGGCGGGCGCCATTCGATCGATCCTCGTCAAGCCCGGTGACGCGGTCGAGCGGGGGCAGGGTATGGTCATCCTGGAAGCGATGAAGATGGAAAACCAAATCACCGCGCCGGTCGCCGGCACGGTGAAAAGTGTCGACGTCGCGGAGGGTGATTCCGTCGCAGAAGGCCAAACCCTTGTCGTACTGGAGTAAGTGATGTCGCTGCTCGCTCAAGAGGAAAGCAAACGGCTGATCGAGTTTTCGCTGGCACCCCTGACGGAAGAGCATGGCATTCCGATGGCCATCATGGGCATCGTCGTGGTCTTTTCGGCGCTGGTGCTGATCGTCGTTTTTATCACTGTTCTGCCGCGTCTGGTTGCACCCTTCATTCAACCCGAGCCCGCACCCCAAGCCGCGTCACCGCTCGCTCACGATGACGAACTGCCGGAAGAAATTTTGGTGGTCATCGCCGCGGCGGTCGCGGAGGCGTTGGATCGACCGCATCGGATCGTCAAGATCCGTGGTCTGGGAGCCGGCGAATCTGCCTGGTCCCTGGAAGGGCGTATGAAGCATCACATGTCGCACCGCATTCAACATCGAGACCCCAAATGAACGTCATGGAATACCTGAGCCAGAAAGTGGTCCAGCTGTACGAGACGACGGCCTTCGCAGGGCTGGAACTGGGCAACGTGGTCATGATGGTAATCGCCCTGGGGTTCATCTACCTGGCCATCACCAAGCGCTACGAACCCCTGCTGTTGATCCCGATCGGTTTCGGTGTCATCGTCGGCAACATGCCGACCGAGTCCGGTGTGCCACTGGTTTATGGCGAAGACAGCGTGCTTCGGTTCCTCTATTTCGGGGTCGAAAAAGAGATCTACCCGCCGTTGATCTTTTTAGGCATCGGCGCGATGACCGATTTTTCCACCATGCTTTCCAATCCCAAGCTGGTGCTGTTGGGTGCCGCGGCGCAAGTCGGCGTCTTCCTGACCTACCTGGGCGCACTGTGCCTGGCGTTCACGCCCCAACAGGCCGGTGCGATCGGGATCATCGGCGGTGCCGACGGCCCGACGGCGATCTTCCTCGCATCCAACCTGGCTCCCGAGCTGTTGGGAGCGATCGCGATCGCGGCGTATTCCTACATGGCGCTGGTGCCCGTGATTCAGCCGCCGATCATGAGGCTGCTGACGACGAAAAACGAACGTTTGATTCGGATGAAACCGTCGCGCAAGGTGACGCGTCAGGAATTGATCATGTTTCCGATCGTCGCCTTTCTGATTTGCACCTTGTTGGCGCCCGGTTCGATCGTGCTGATGGGGATGCTGTTCTTCGGGAACCTGCTGAAAGAATGCACGGTGACCGACCGGCTGGCGCTGACGGCACGCACGGCGATGATCGACATCGTCACCATCCTGCTCGGGTTTTGCGTCGGTGCGAGCACGACCGCCCAGTACTTCTTGAAAGGCGAGTCGATCTTGATCTTCGTACTCGGTGCCGTGTCGTTCGCCATTGCCACCGGGTGCGGCGTGTTGTTCGCCAAGCTGATGAATTTGTTCTTGAAAGAAAAGATCAACCCGCTGGTCGGTGCCGCCGGCGTGTCCGCGGTCCCCGGATCGGCGCGCGTGGTGCAATTGGTCGGCCAAGAAGAAGACCCGGGCAACTATTTGCTGATGCACGCGATGGCACCCAACGTCGCCGGCGTGATCGGTTCGGCCATCGCCGCCGGCGTGTTGTGGTCACAGTTGGCGAATTAGTGCTTTGTCAAGGATTAGAGGTGGGGTAAGCGTCCAGCTTGCCGTCTCGTTTCACTCGTGAAACGCAAGCTGGAAGCTTACGCCACTTTCGTGCTGGCATCGCAACGGATCACGGTATCGTCTCGATCAGAATCAGTTCCGGATGGAACCAGTGCAATACGAATAGCACGATCGGTGGTGAAACGGACAAAATCAACAGCGGCAGCAGGAATAAGAGGATCCGCAGCTCTTCACGGCTGAGCAGCCTTTGGGGCTCCCGGTCGTCTTGTTGAACGGATTGGGATGCCTGCCGCGTTTGGTTCAGCGACGGATCCGTCACCGCCGGTCGATCCGGCGGATTGGGCTTGGAATTGCAGTTGGCGATCAGTGCATGAATCATCGTGGTGCCCTCTGATGGTTACCCCAACCATCAGAGCAACATTTGGACCGACGGCGAAATGATTGCCAAAACCGCTGTTTAGGCACCAAAACCGTCAACCCAGGTTGACGCCGGCAACGGGGGTTGCCACCCCAGCGGGACGCGTCAGCGACCGGCCGTGGATCCTATCCCAGCGGGACGCGTCAGCGACCGGCGCGTGGTGAAACCGCAGACATCACGGGCCACACGCTGAAAGGCGCCGGCTGGGCGGATTCTGCTACACTTCGAGCATGAATTGTGACCTCGACTGCAGTATTCCCGAATGGATCATCGAGCATCCGGAAACGACCCGGGTGTTCAGCGAGTTGGGATTGGACATCGGTTGTGCGGGCAAATCGCTGCGGTACGTTTGCGTCCATCAAGGCCTCAGTCCGCCGGAGGTGCTTGAGCGATTGCGAGCCTCCATCGCGGGCTCGTTGTCCATTGACCGAAATGCCCGATAGCCTTACGCTGATCAAAACAATTCTCTTTTGTACAGCTTTGGCAGCCTTGGTCGGAGAGCGGGGGGGCGCCGTGCGGTTGCGAATCCCATGAAGCTCACCACGCAGACCGACTACGCCTTGCGAACGTTAATGTTCCTGGCCACACGCAGCGAGCGAGCCAACGTGGCCGATGTCGCAGCGTTGTTTGGCATTTCGACGAATCATGTCGCAAAGGTCGTCAATCTGCTGGCTCGCGCGGGCTATGTCCAAAGCACACGCGGGATCGGCGGCGGGATTGAATTGGCGCGTTCCCCGGAGGAGATTGTGGTTGGGGACGTGATCGCGACCATGGAAACCGACACGCACCTGTTGTCCTGTGTCGGCAGCGACGATTCCTGTGTGATTCATTCGTTCTGCAAGCTCAAGGGAGTCCTGGCAGAAGCCGAACGCATTCAGCAGGAGTTTCTCCGCGGCATCACGCTCGCAGACGTGATTCCGACGCGGCGACAACTCAATCGCGTTTCACGGTGACGTCGCTTCGCGGTCGTTCGCTGTGCTCGATTGTTGCCATGTTTCGGTCACTTCGCATCCAAGAAAGAGGGTGTACGGTTGCGTGTGATCGCCCCGGTAGTCGAACTGGGCCGCGATCAGTTGCTCGTCGGCCCGTTCTGGAATTTCGTCGGCCAAGCCGTCGGCCATGAATCGCTGCCAAAGCGCGGCAATCTCGTGCGGAGTCTCGTTGGAGTTCCGCGTTTGGATCCCGTACAACGTTCGGGAAAGCTGCGTTTTGGTGTTCATCACGGCTTAGGCTACTCGTATTGAGACGATCGATAACACGAACTCAACTATTCGATCGGCACGGTGTAACTGATCGCTCCGATCGGCTCACCCTCGGCGACATCTTCGTAGTGTGCGTGACACATCACGCATTTTTGCATGACGACAGGCACCGGTGTCATGGCGCGCAAGTAGTGCTTGCCGTCCAGGGTGACGACTTCGTCGACGCTCTTGGCTCCGGCCTTCAACTTCTTGATGCCCTGCTTTTCAAAGTCATCCTTGGCGACATTTTCGGATTCATAGGGATCGCCCGTGGCGTCGATCAGTCGAATCGTCTTGTCGCTGCCATCCGAGATTTTCTTGAACAACAACACCGCGGCACTGCCGGCTGCAAAATCGTCATCGTCATTGACGTACTTGTCGGTCACCAACACGATCGTTTGCTTGAAAATGTTGTCCAACGTTTGCACCGTCTTTCGCGATCGCTCGATCGCTCTCTTGCCCGGTTTCTTCTCAGCTTTCTTCGCGTCGGCCTGCGCGGTCGCCGCGGGTTCTTGTGCTTGAACCGGCCGGACCGTCAGTGAAAAACCGCTGGCGAGCGAGACGGCCAGCGTAGCGACAAGGCAGGCGGACAGGGGAAGGCGTTTCATGGGGATTTCCTGAATCGAGGGGGGAATGGACAAAAAGCTCTAATCTGCATGTCTGAGTGTAGTATTGGCGGCGGGGGGACCGTTGTCAATTCTTCGGCTCTCCGGCGGGCATGGTTGTCTTCTCAAGACACGGGTTAACGCAATGCCCTTAAACATGTATCATTGATGCATGTTTGTGGGATCAGTTTTCCCCCTGTCAACCTTGAGTCATGCCAGAGCGCAGCTGGCGCTGATTCGGGATCGCTGCGGCGACGGACCCGAAAGCCGGCGAGTGCTCCAGCGAGATTGATTTTGGGCTAGCAGAACTCGCCAAGAGATTCGGATCCGTCGGCAAACCGCCGAAAGCCTTGCGGTTTGTCGATTGAATCAGCCGTTGAACGCGAGCCTACGGGCCTCGATGCGTTTCCTTGGTGGTTGAGGCTTGTACGCTCGCGCGACACGGCGAATCCGACGTGTGATGCGATTCATGCGACAAACCGTTGGCGGTTTTCGCTACGGCTTCAACCCTGCGTTTCAAGTGTGACAACGCACGGGCCGATCGGTTCAAACTTCGATCAGCCCGCTCCCGCCCTGCCTGTTCGAAACCTGCCCGTTCGAAACCTGCCCGTTCGAAACCTGCCCGTTCGAAACCTGCCCGTTCGAAACCTGCCCGTTCTAGACCTACCCGACCACCCAGGCTGACCACGATGATTCAAGCCGAACCACACGACACCTCCATCCTTGGTACGCTCGCGCGGGAACGGATCCTGCTTCTTGATGGCGCGATGGGAACCATGATCCAGCGTCTGGGATTGGACGAAGCCGCCGTGCGGGGTGAGCGATTCGCCGATCACCACAAGGACCTCAAGAACTTTTCCGACATCCTCTGCCTGACGCATCCCGACAAGATCACCGAGATCCATCGGGCCTACTTTGAGGCCGGCAGCGACATCGTGGAAACGAACTCGTTCGGGGCTTCACCGGTCGGGATGGTCGAGTTTGACCTGCCGCTTGACCTGGTCGATGAAATCAACCATGCGGCGGTGGCGTGCGCACGAACTGCGGCCCAGGAGTGGACCGAACGCACCCCCGACAAGCCGCGTTTCGTGGCCGGTTCGATCGGACCGACGACCAAGCAGTTGGCCATCAGCACCGAAGACGATCCGGCGTATCGCGGCACGACGTTTCAGGAAATGGTGGACAGCTACCGGGCCCAGGTCGAATCGTTGGTCGCCGCCGGGGTCGACGTGTTGCTGCCCGAGACCGCGATCGACACCTTGAATCTAAAGGCGTGTTTGTTCGCGATCGCCGACTTTTTCAATGCCGGTGGTCGCCGCGTTCCCGTGATGGCCAGCGGTACGTTCGGCGATGGCGGCCGAACCTTCGTCAGCGCTCAAAGTGTGGAGGCCTTTTGGACGGCCATCAACCACTTCCCGTTGCTTTCGGTCGGCATGAATTGTGCGCTCGGCCCCGACGTGATGCGGGCTCACATCGAAGAACTTGCGAAAGTTTCCGAGATTCCCATTTCCTGCCATCCCAATGCCGGTTTGCCCAACGAGATGGGCGAATTCGACCTCGGCCCCAAGGCGATGGCGGACAAGGTGGGTGAATACGCCGACAACGGTTGGGTGAACATTCTGGGCGGTTGTTGCGGCACGACGCCCGATCACATCCGCGCGATGGCCGAACGCGTGAAAGGACGCCGGCCCAAGCAAGACGCACCCGGCCCGGTCTACACGCGGTTGTCCGGTCAGATGCCGCTGGTGATGCGTCCCGAAGTGCCTTTCACGATGGTCGGTGAACGCACCAACGTGATGGGCAGCAAGAAGTTCGCCCGCCTGATCCGCGATGAAAAGTATGAAGAGGCGGTCGAGATCGCGCGTGAGCAAGTCGAAAACGGGGCCACCATCATCGACGTCAACTTTGACGAAGGGATGCTCGATGGTGTCGAGGCGATGACCCGCTTTCTGCGTTTGATCGCCGGTGATCACGTCGCCGCGTCGGTTCCCGTGATGATCGACAGCAGCAAGTGGGAGGTGATCGAAGCGGGGCTTCGCAACGTGCAAGGCAAAGCGATCGTCAATTCGATCTCATTGAAGGACGGCGAGACCGAGTTTCTGCGACGGGCCGCCTTGGTGCGTCAGTACGGTGCCGCTGCCGTCGTGATGGCCTTTGACGAACAAGGCCAAGCGGCCGACGAAGAAAGCAAGGTCCGGATCTGCAAGCGGGCCTACGACCTGCTGACCGAAAAGCTGCGTTTTCCCACCGAAGACATCATTTTCGACCCCAATATTTTGACGATCGCCACGGGGATGGACGAGCACAACAACTATGCCGTCGATTTCATTAACGCCGTGCGGCGAATTAAACAGGTGTGCCCCGGCGCGAAAACCAGCGGCGGCGTTAGCAACATCAGTTTCAGCTTTCGCGGCAACGATCCGGTCCGCGAAGCCATCCACAGCGCGTTCCTGTACCACGCCGTCGATGCGGGACTGGACATGGGAATCGTCAACGCCGGTCAACTGGAAATCTACGAGCAAATTCCCAAAGACCTGCTCGAACGCGTCGAAGATGTGCTACTCAATCGCCGCCCGGATGCGACCGAGCGGATGCTGGAATTCGCCGAAACGGTGAAGGGCGATGGAAAGAAGAGGTCGGGGGAAGACCTGGCTTGGCGGGACGCCCCGGTGGCAGAGCGGATGACGCACGCGCTGGTCAAAGGCATCGACAAATACATCGTCCAGGATACCGAGGACGCCCGCCAGCATTTTGATCGCTGCATCCAAGTGATCGAAGGCCCGTTGATGGATGGGATGAAAGTTGTCGGTGATCTGTTCGGCGCCGGCAAGATGTTTTTGCCGCAAGTCGTCAAGTCGGCTCGCGTGATGAAGAAGGCCGTCGCCTACCTGGAACCGTTCATGGAGGAAGAGAAACGGTTGGCGGGAACATTGCACGAAGCGGCACGCGGCAAGTTTCTGATCGCGACGGTCAAGGGTGACGTGCACGACATCGGCAAGAATATCGTCGGCGTCGTGTTGCAGTGCAACAACTATGAAGTCATCGACTTGGGCGTGATGGTCTCCGCCGAAACGATCCTCCAGGAAGCGGCCAAACAGAACGTGGACATGATCGGGCTGAGCGGCTTGATCACGCCGTCGCTGGATGAAATGACGCACGTCGCACGCGAGATGAAACGTACCGGGATGACCATGCCGCTGTTGATCGGCGGCGCGACGACCAGTGCCAAACACACCGCCGTCAAAATTGCTCCGGCCTACGACGGTCCCGTGCTGCACGTGCTCGATGCGAGTCGAAGCGTGAACGTCGTCGAACGTTTGCTCAGCGACGGTCGCGATGCATTCGTCGCCGAGAATGTCTCGACGCAAAAGAAGCTGGCCGATAGCTTCCGCGACCGCAAGCAGAAACTCGTGCCCTATGCCGAAGCCCTGGAAAAACGATTCCTTACGGATTGGAATTCTGTCCCCATCGATGCGCCGTCGTTCACCGGCACCCGCGTCTTGCGTGACATCTCGCTGGAACGGATTCGACCCTACATCGACTGGTCTCCGTTTTTCAGCACGTGGGAATTGAAAGGCAAGTTTCCTAAAATCTTTGAGGACCATGTGGTCGGGCCGCAAGCCCGAGAACTCTACGAGGACGCGAATCGATTGATCGACGAGATCATCGCTGATCGATCGCTGACCGCCAACGCCGTTTACGGGTTTTGGCCCGCCGCCAGCGATGGCGACGACGTGATCCTATTCACCGACGCGACCCGGCGGCATGAATTGACGCGGCTTCATTTCTTGCGACAACAGTGGGAACGCAAGGGACAACAGGACTTTCGCTCGCTGGCCGACTACGTCGCACCGCGGGACTCCGGCCGCGAGGATTTCCTCGGCGGCTTCGCCGTCACCGCCGGGATCGGAGCGATGGAACTGGCGATGAAATACAAAGCCGAACTCGATGATTACAAGGCGATCATGGTCCAAGCGGTTGCCGATCGATTCGCCGAAGCGCTGGCGGAAATGTTGCACGAGCGCGCACGCGGCGACTGGGGATTCGGCCAAACCGAAGGCCTGTCACAGGAAGACTTGATCGCGGAAAAGTACCGCGGCATCCGACCTGCCGCCGGCTATCCCGCGTGCCCCGATCACACCGAAAAACGCGCGCTTTTTGACTTGCTGGACGCCGAGAAGAACACGGGAATTGAGTTGACCAGCAGCTTCGCCATGACACCCGGAGCCAGCGTCAGTGGTCTGTATTTCGGACATCCCGAGGCACGTTACTTTACCGTCGAGCGGATGACGCGAGACCAGATCGAAGCCTATGCCAAACGCAAAGGCAAGCCGATCGAAGAGATCGAACGCTGGCTGGGGCCGAATTTGGCGTATTGAGGCTCCACGGCGTCAACGCCGGTTGACGCGGAACCTCGGGGCGACGCGAATTCCGGCTCCATTGCGTGGAATGGCTCGTTGGCATGCGGAATGCTTCGATGACAAAGACCTCGTGTCGCCAGGAAGGTGTTCCGTCTTTTTCCATCGAATTGGTCTCGATCATGTTCATGCGCAACCCCGAGCATGCGGTTCCTCGTCCGCACGACGACTCAACCGGTCACGGCGAACCTCACGTTGCCTCCACGTCTCTTGAAATGATGTTCGGGCAAATGGTGTTGATCGCCCTCTTCGCGCTCGCAATCCTGCTGCGCACGTTGGCCTAAAGGCGGGGCAAACATCGGCGTCGGTCCGTCGCCGCGGTGCACTTTCTGCCCTTGGAATCTACCCCAACACACCATCATGACCTCTCGAATTGTTTCCGTCACACGAACCGACTTACAACAACTTCGTAAGCTTTTGCAAAGCGAGTCCGCCCGTGCGCTCAGTGGCGGCAGGTCTCATCTGGCTGATCTGGACAAGGCACTTGACTGCACCCCTGTGGTCGAGCCGGAGGAGATGTCGCCGGACGTGGTGACGATGAACTCGACGGTCCAATTGCGCGACATGGATTCAAATGACGCGGAAACCTACACCTTGGTGTATCCGCACGAAGCATGCATTGCCGAGGGGAAACTCTCAATTCTGTCGCCGTTGGGCGCGGAAATTTTTGGACGCCGGATCGGCCAGAGCATCACCCTGCCCCTGCTCAATCGAAAAACGCAAAAGCGAGTCGAACGAATTTATTTTCAACCCGAACGGGCCCGCGCGCTCAACTATTATTAGCTGAGCTTCAATCCGACGATTCCCGCGATGATCAACGCCATGCACACGATGCGCATCGCGGAGACGGGTTCGGCAAACAACAGAATCCCCAGCGTAGCCGTCCCGACCGCTCCGATGCCGGTCCAAATCGCGTAGCCGGTCCCGATCGGAATTTCTTTCACCGCCAGTGCCAAGCAATAGAAACTGGCGATCATCGTCACGAGGGTCAGCACGCTCGGCCAAAATCGTGACCAGCCTTCGGTGTATTTCAAACCGATCGCCCAACCGATTTCTAAACAGCCGGCGATCAGCAAGTAGATCCATGCCATAAGGGGATGATGTTACAAGGTTGCGAGAACTACTTCGGCCGCCGATCGTCCCCCGTGAGTCTCGCCCAATTTAACGAACGTGATCTTGCCCGTTTCATCCAGGACGATCGTGGTCGGATAGGCGGTCTCATTGGGGGCGTTCCAACGCAATCCGTATGCATTGGCTCAGATCATCAAAGACAACAGTTCTTCGACGGAGACCGTCGCAAACGTGGTCGCATAATCCGACATGGCATAAGGAAGCACCAATTGTCCGTTGTGGATCACGCTGCCGCAACTGTAGACGACGTTCGGGACATAGCCTTCGCGTTCATTTTCGTTTGGGGTCAACAGTGGCTCCTTCAAGCGACCGATCACGCGTGACGGATCCTCCAAGTCCAGCAGGATCACGCCGATACAGTACTTGCGCATCGGCCCGACACCATGCGTGAGCACCAGCCATCCTTCATCCGTCTCGATGGGCGAACCACAATTTCCCATCTGCACAAACTCCCAAGGGTACGTGGGCTTCACGATCATCTGTTTGGTGTGCCAGAAGTGCAGCATGTCGGAATACATCAAGAACAGATGCTCGCCGTCTTGCCGAGACAACATGGCGTAGTGCCCGTTGATCTTTCGCGGGAACATGGCCAGTCCCTTGTCGACGATGGCTGGACCATTGAGTGTGTGCATTTTGAAATGCAGGAAGTCTTGTGTCTCGAGCAATTGCGGCAAGACCATTCTTCCGTCGTACGCAGAGTAGGTCGCGTAGTAGCGCTGGACTCCATTTTCCTCCTGAAATTGGACAAAGCGGGCATCCTCAATCCCGTTGGTTTCGGTTGGCCCGAAGGGAAAAATCAGGCGTTCGGACAGATCGTGCTGTGGCAAGTAAGTGATTTCATAGTTTGACTTTGCGAGCATGACGACTTGGTCGACGGTTGTCGCCAACTCGCGGCGGCGGGCCCCAGACTCTCGCATGCCACGATTCAACGCGTTCTCCAGTTGGTTCAAGTTGAACTCGTTTTCCAGGCCGGCAAACACGGAATCAGTGAAGGGACACTCCAAGCCGAGTTCGACCAACTTGCGAAGAAAGAGAACTTTTTCATAGAGTGCGTCGGGCACAAATTCGGGCGTCGTCACGTAGCCGGTCGGTTCATCGATGGATAACCGATTCTCGGCGTCAATGACTCCTGATCGAAACGTGACAGATGAAATGTGTCCTTCACCGACCGCGCGCAGACTCAGGACGAAACGTCGCGAACCGTCGGCAAGGTTTGATTGGTCGGGGTGCCAAACAATCGATGGATTGAACAGCGCCGCCGATTCCAATGCGTACTCTTGCGTGAAGTAGGCGCCGAGCAATAGTTGGCGGCTTTCGCTCAGCGGAGCGTCGGTCAACAGGTACCGGCGGATGGCTTCGAAGCGGCTCAGGAAGAATTGGCGTGGCCGCTGATGTCTTCCATGAAATTCCTCCAAGACGTGATTCAATTGCGCATCGACCTGTTCTTCGGATAGTGTCGACACACGCGCGATGATCCGAAGTTTTCGGTCGGGATTGGGCATCTCGAACGGTCGTAACACGACCCTTCGGTTGTTGGGCGAAAGGACGATTCCCGTTCGTTTAACTAGCATGGGTACCGCTGACGGTTTCCTGGAGTGGGCGCTTGACGGTTGTGGCATCGTTAGAGAGTGTTGTCAATGTTGGCAGCGATCCTTCGAGTCGTTGCATCTCAGCCAGTGAGAGCAGGAAAGCGAGCGTCGATTCTGCACCTTGGTTTTGATTGACCTGATGTTCCGCCAGCCCGTCGTAGCAGCCGCCGGTTGATGCGTTGTAGATCGGTAATCCGTGGTCGTTGCGTCCCAGAAACCAATCGAATGCCAGGTGTGCCTGTTCGCGCCAGAATGGATCTTTGGCAACATCAAAGGCCTCGATCGCTGCGGACACCATCGCGTGGGCTTCGATCGCCTGTTGGTCATAGATCGCGGTCGGCACACCTTGGCGACAGAAACCGTTGCACCCGATCGGACGGAACCTGCCTTCGGGAGAGCGTTGTTTCTCGCATAACCAACGGAGCGATTCGATACCGATTTGCGTCACACGCGGATTCTCACTCCAACTCCCACTGCGAATCAAAGCCTGGCACAGCCGGGCGTTGTTGTAAGACGCGACATCTTCAAACCACGGCCAATCGTCGGTGGCGGTTCGGTCGTACAGGTCGACGAGTTTTTCGGCCAATCGCTCACCGGTCTGGCTGACGGCGCGGTCACCGCTCATGCGACGTAGGTATTCGTGAATCCCCAACAGTGCCAGCGCCCAGGTGCGTGGCGAGGTGGTGTCTTCACATGCGGGCAGTGCCTTTGCAAACAAGTCCATCGCCCAGGCCTGGAATCCCAGTCTTCTGGATCGACCGACACAGGTGCCCAGTGCCCAGACAGCCCGGCCCTGTGAATCGTCCGAACCGTCTCGCTCCATCCAGCGCCGATCGAAGCTCATGAAGTTGCGAAAGCGACCGCTCGTTCGATCAAAGGCATAATTCACAAACGCCGCGTACGTTGATGCCAATGCGTGCAATTCTGGAGTGTCCTTGCCCAGTTCCTCGAGCAAGACCGTCAAAATTAGCGCCCTGGCGTTGTCATCGGTGCAGTAGCCTTCGTGATGGTTGGGAATGGAATAGCAGGCGTGCTGAATGACTCCGGCCGAATCGCTCATGCGACGCAAGTGTTCCAGATTGATGCGTGGCAGATCCAACGGTTGTTCATTGAGGGTTCGCACCGCCAGGGGTTTACGCTGGCTCCCGTAATTCGTCTGAGCATCACGGAAGGATTGCAGGTAGAGTTCCGCCACATGGCTCCAGAGCATTTCACGCCCCAACAGGTGGGCTCGGTCACGCATCGTCTGTCGGCGCTCGTCATCGCTCAGCAGAGCGATCACTTCTCGGCCAATGGCGTCCGGATCTGCAAACGGAACGAGCACTCCCCGGCCGTCGGCGAGCAATTCTTCGGCATGCCAATAGGGGGTCGAAATGACGGCTTGTCCGCAACCGAACGCATAGGCAAGCGTCCCCGAGACCGCTTGTGCCACGTTCAGATACGGCGTGATGTAAAGATCCGCGGCGCCGATGAACTTGGTCAACTCGTCCAGTTCAACGAAACGATTGTAAAAGCTGACGTTCTTGCTGATCCCCAAGTCTTTTGCCATCCGTTCCAGACTGATGCGATAGCGTTCACCTTCGTTTCGTATCAAACTAGGGTGCGTCGCCCCCAAAATCAGATAGATGAAATCGGGGAATTGTTTCGTGACCTCGGGAATCGCCTTCAGGACGTACTCGATGCCTTTGTTGGGAGAGAGCAGCCCAAACGTCAACGCAACCTGCTTGCCTTCGACACCGAACTGTTCTTTGAACTCACTGGGATCTGCATAGGGGGCGTCGGGAATGCCGTGGGCGATCAAATCCACCTTGCTTTCGGGGACGCCATAGGTTTCGCAGAGCGTTTCGCGACTTCGCTCGGTCATCACCACGAGCCGTGTGGAAAGCTTGGCAAGCTGATCCATGACCTGCCGTTGGGTGGCGTCCGGCTCGGACAAAACCGTGTGCAGCGTCGTCACAACCGGGATCCGTATGTCACGCAAAAAAGTCAGAATGTGGCTTCCCCCCGGGCCTCCGAAAATGCCGAATTCGTGTTGTAGCGAGACCACATCGACGTTGCTGAAGTTCAAGAAATCGGCGGCACAACGGTAGGCGTCAATCTCCTGTTCGGGAATTTGAAAACTCACTTCCGGCCCGTAGTCGTAGCCTTCTGCTATGTCGTCCACCGGCACCACCACACACTCTGCCGACGAAGCATCGGCAACCGCGCTTCGTAAATCGTGAGTGAACGTGGCAATGCCGCACTTCCGCGGCAGATAATCGCCGACAAAAGCGATTTTGGTGAGGGCCGAGTTGGCCATGGGAAACTCCTCGGGGGATCGGATGACGAGATCACTGAAGTGATTTCAAAATATCCTGTTTGGAAAAATCGACGACGCCGATCGCAGTGTCTGCCGCGCCGTAGTAAACGCTTATTCGGTCATCGCTGTGGTCAAGACTTGCGGGGATCATGGCCGTCGGGAACACGACGTTGGGTACGAAACCGTTTCGCTCGTACTCAGCCATAGGCGCCATCATCGGTTGGCCGGAGCGTGCCAGCACCCGGGACGGATCGTCGCGATCCAATAGCAATGCGCCGACCGAGTATTCGCCGACGCGACCGTCGCGCTGAGTCCGCCGGCTGCCGTGATAAAGATGCAACCAACCTTCGTCGATCAACATCGGGGGCGTACCGCCGCCGACTCGATCGCCTTCCCAGCTCTGTTCCCCGCCATACAGGCTTTGGTGCTCACCCCAATGCAGCAAGTCGGGTGATCGGGCAATCCAAATTTGCGGCGGACTGAAATGTGAATTCGGATTCGGGCGATGCAGGGCCAAGTATTGTCCATCGACCTGTCCTGGAAACAGAACCACGTCTTTGTTTTCAGGACAGAAGATCAAACCGTGGCGTTTGAAGGTCAGCATGTCCTCGCTGGACGCCAATGCCGTTGCCGCTCCCTGTCGCGAGACGGACACGTAGGTAATCCAATATGTCTGGTCGATCTTGGTAATCCGCGCGTCTTCCATGCCAAATTCCTCGATCGCCAACTCCGGCAACAGGGCCGGACCGGGCACCCAGCCGGCGGAGCTTCCGTCACGCCGACGAAATACACGCAGATGCGAGACCGACGTCAGTCTCAGTCGGCCATCGGACTTGGTTTGAACGACGCGTGGATCGATTGGCACGAAGTCGGCTTCACCCACCCAGTCGATGACACAGTCGCCACTGGGGTCCCAACGCGGCAATCCCGACCAGCCGGAACGTTTCTCATTGGGCCTTTCTGCGACTCGCACGAGCATGACGACGTCATTTCCGATTCGGACGACCCCCGGATTGAAGACACCGATCACCTCGAAATCATCTCGCGACGGCGCCAGCTGAGCCGGGCATAGCAATTGCGATTGGGAAAGCCGCGGAATAAAACGTTTGATTATGACGTGCCCTGTGTTTGCACTGATCTGTTCGTCTCATCCAAACAAGACGAAGCCTTCTCGACGCGGTACGCCTTTGCATCTCCATCCAGCGTCAACCGGAACGAGACACTCACTTGATTTGCGTCTTGTTGCTGGGCTTGCAGGACGGAGTCCATGGTTGCCGCATTCAATGGAGATTCGTTCGGCCCTCCGGCATCAAGCACAACAAGGTGAATGACGTCACTGGATTCGGCGATTTGGTTCTTGAGGTAGCCCTTCACCAGTGGATAGGGTGTTAGGGCGAGTTTGGAATCAGCGATAAACAGGTCATAGGGTTGCTTGTCCGAGAAACCATAAATTGCCACGAAAGCGGGTCCCGAATCTGGGGCAATGAGCTGGGGTGCGAGCCGTTGTTTGCCGTCGAGCAAGACATAACACGGCGTGTTGGCTGGGAGCGCGTTCATGGTCGTGACTCTATTTTGTCGTTTCTCGAATGGTTGCATTTTCGTCTTAGACCCCACGGGACGATGCCCCCATGCGGGGCGAGACGACTCGGTAGGCGTACAGCAACACGACGGCGCCTCCGGTTGCAATCACCAGACTGCGAACGTCAAATCCGGTCACGCTTCCAAAGCCAAACGCCGTTCCGATCATCCCGCCGACGATCGCACCCGCGATACCGATCAGCGTCGTGACGATCAGTCCACCAGGATCGACCCCCGGCATGATCCACTTGGCGAGGATTCCGGCTAAAAGTCCCATTGCAATCCACAAAAGAATTCCCATGACAGCCTCCTAAAGGCGTTCGGAATCGCGTCATTCGATTTCGCGACTTGAGTCAAGGTTGACCGGGTCGGTGAATGACCAACATTCAATCAAAACTTCATCATTCATCGTCTCAGCTGAGGCTGAACGATCGTCCGGTGCCACGTTGACATGGTTGGTTTCAGGCATTCTGAAATTGAAACGTGCGCATAAAAAAAGCCGATGGGGTAGAACACATCAAAGATGTTCTGCCGCATCGGCATACTTTTTAACGAGCCCTCTGGGAATCCCATTGGCTGGGGAATGCCAGATTGCTCTTTATCTTGTCGTCCGGGTTTTGGCGACGGAAAATCGGCTGAACCGTTTCTTCCACGAATTCATCCTACGCCGTCTGAAGGAAAAGACAAGGGCGCGACCCTGACTTTGCACCAGCCGTCGACCAAAGCATCCTGTCGTTTTTAAGCCCGCACGCGTTAGCAAGGGGCTGCGCAGCGACCCTCGCTAACGCGTCGCACCTGACCTGATCGCGTTGAATTCCTGAACATCGACCAAATCGACAGGCCGCTCTCGCCCTACCGCTAATCATTACCTCACAGCGTTGACTCACCGCGTTCACGCCAGATTGCGTCGGAAAACGATTTGCCGCGGCGCTGTCGGCCAGGCGTGTGGTAAATTGGCAATTCTCACATCGCTTGACCGTACGCTCGCCAATCAGGTGGTGAAAAACGGAGCGAAGTAGGCAATTGATCGTTGAACAGGAAAGGGTCGGTGAAAACACACGGAGAAATCGAGGCCGCCGTCTGCAAAGGGATGTCCCATTTCGAGCAGGAGTACATGGGGCGGGGACCGAAGGACATTCGCGCCCATCTGATCGGCGATCTGCTCGTTGTTCGCTTGCAAGGTGTCTTGACCGCGGCCGAACAACATTTGGTGACCACGCTGCCGGCGGAAAAAGGGCGGGACCTGCTGAAGCAGGTTCGAACCCAATTGATCGAGACGGCGCGGCCGACCTTGGAGTTGGTGATTCGCGAGATCACCGGTATCAAGCCTGTCAGCCTGCATCACGATATCAGTACGCATACCGGCGAAGAGATTGTCGTCTTCACCCTCGAGCAGGCGCCCGCCTGTCGTGAGTCGAAAAGGAAATAGGGAAACGACTTCTCCAATTTCCTCAAACAGGTCACTGTTTCTCTAATTTCAACATGGCCTCGGCGAGTGCTTTGCCGAAACGGATGAAGGTCTTGCCGCTTCCCAGGTAGTGGTATTCGGCGTTGGATGCACAGCGATCCCAAGTGCGTTGCTCCTGCGGGGTCAATTCACCGTCGCCGAATCCGTGCCGGTCGCATTCGGCTTGAAACTGCTCCGTTGTCATCTGACCCTGCTTGACCCGCTGTTTCCAATTGCCGGTCAGTCGCCGTTTCCAGTAGATGTCGCTCAGCCCGAGTTCGTAATACGGTCCGCTGTCGACCGCGACGACGTTGCCGCGATAGCGTGCCGCCACGTTCTGGTCGTATTGCTCCACGGCTGCGAATTGGGCCTTGCGAAATTCACTGACCGGTAGCCCCTTGTCAAATTTCCGACTGTCTGGGTCCGTGCCGTAGACGCCCAAGATGCCCACAATGAACGGCAGCGTCGGTTTGTGGAACTCCTGGCGGACATCGTGGATGAAATGGATCATGTTCTCGGTGTATTGATCGATGTGATGTCGATTGCACATGTCGTTCCAGCCCTGGAACCAGACGAATCCGGCAAGTTCATAGCCTTGGCTTGCATCGTACGTCGGCACCAATTTCTTCAGACCCTCGGTGTCCCGGAGCGTCGACTGCACGAACCGGGTCATTTCACGGTAGTAGTGTCCCACGCTTTCCACCGCGGGGACATTGCCACGTTCTTTCTCGTTCGTACTGGGCTGGTAAGGTCCCGCGCCGGGCGGGCGGAAGTCCACGGCCAGTGACTTTCCGCCCCATGCAGTTTTGATGATCAACACCGGTTCGTCGATCGCCTGGTCGATGAAGATGCCAAAACCGTATTCGGGACCGATCCGCTGATCGTCGAAACCGTAGCCGATTTCCACTTTGCCTTGCCGCACCGTCTCGCCGTCGCGTCCGCCCGTCCGGTAGGTGATCCAGGCATTCTCGCACACGACCGGATCACCATTTTTATCCAGGATCCTGTCCAGGAGTTCTGTGGTTTCCGGGTCGTCCTGCATGGCCGAAAACGTGCTTTGATGCGCCGAGCCCTGCATGTTCGATTGCCCGGCCAGGATGTACACCTTCAATGGCCCGGCGGCCGACACGGCATGGCAGGAGAACGCAGTGATCGCCGCCGCGGTGAAGGCGACGATGCGTTTGATTCGGTGACAGCTCATGATGATCAATTCGGTACAGAAGTGTGGCGCGTCAACGTTCGCTTGCGAGCCCTGGTGGTATCGATGCCAAACTTACACCGGATCTATCCGAACAGATTCTTCAAACGCTCGTGCTCGGCCACTTTCAGCGGAAAGTTGTCGCATGAACGGTGCGTCGAGATTCCGGCGAAGTCTCGGAGTGCGGAATGGACGTGTTCCGGGCGGAGGCGGATTCCTCCCTCTTTGTCCAGGGCAAGCGTCTCAGGGTTGATGGGGACCAAAAATTGTTGTTCGTCCGTCGCACCGATGACGCGGTTTCCCTGAATCCCTGCCCCCAAGAACATGATCGAACCGATCGACCAGTGGTCTTTTCCGTTGCCCTTATTGTAGGTGGGCGTCCGTCCCATTTCGCTCTGCATGACCACCACCAGTTTTTCGCGGATGTTCCATTGCTCCGCCTTGGTGATCAGGTAGTCGACTCCTGCGAGGAATTCGGGGATCAGTTTCATTTGGTCGGCATCGTTGTTGGCATGACTGTCGAATTGGCCGATGGACAGATTGGCGGACACGCAAATGCCGGCTCGGAACGATGCCAAAGCGATGTCCACCTGTCGTGACAGCCTTTCTTTCGGCGACGATTTTGGGATGAACGGCGTCACACGTTGGAGTGCTTTTGAGTTCAGCTGCGCCGCGTACAGCATGCTCTGGGATCGTTCCACCCGCGGCAGACGATTCGATTCGATTCTGGTCTGCAGTTGCGCTTCGAGCGCACGCTCGATGCGATCGCTGACGAAGTCGTCGTGGTAGGAATGCCGGGTACTTCCGTCGACACCGTCGGCGTTGGCCAGCCGATTGAGCGAGTTCAAGTATGGCACGCGCGACATGGGCACCAAGTTTCCCGTCGCCGAATAGTTGCCGAACGTCAGGAACGCCAGGGGAACATCGGGGCCATTGCACGCCGCAACCAAGGCTGCAAACGTAGGATAGGCCAGGCTGTCCAGTTTGCCCGTCGCCATGTAGCGTGAACAGGGTGAATGGTTGTTGACCGAATAATCCAGACCGTTGATCACCAGCAGTTCCTTGCCGTATTTCGCGAAAAACGTCTCGTTGCTGATGCCCGATTCAATATTCTCCGCGTCGGGCGCGAATCGATGATTTCCCTCGGTCAGGATGTCTCCGTGTTTGTAAAGACGATTGATTTCGTTGATGCCTTTGGGGTCCATCAGATATGTCGTGTCCCAACCGCCCGACGCATTGAACACGATGTAATAGGGACCGTCGTATGAGGGAAGCTCGCGATCGGCTTCAACCGCACTTGCGATCGTCGAAGGGGCAACCGGCGTTGAGAAACCCAGTCCGGCTGCGGCACAAAGTTGTAGAAAGTTGCGACGGCGCATCAAGACACCTTATTCATAGAGAAACTCGTGCTGTCGAAGCAGGTAGGTGACCACCGCTCGCCAAGCGCGAAGGGTGTAGTGTGGATCCGGATCGCGCGGTGTGACCTCTCGCTGAGACTGGCAAAAATAACTTTCAGTCGGATCGATTCCCGGACGCGACTTTGCATCGCTGACGATTCCCGTGAACAGATCGAACGTGCGTTGCACCTCGGGATCGTCCGGGGCGTCGTCCCGGCCCAGAATCAACGCGTGAAGATGGACAATCGCTTGGTGAATCCGCCGGTCCCCGTCGTCGCTCTCCCCCGGGACCACGTCAATTTCGATACCGGGAAACAAGCGTCGTTCTGCGGCAGGCAGCAAGAAGTCGGCGGCCACGTGTCGACAGGCAAGGTCGTTGGCCAGAATGCGTTGGATCGCTCCCATCGCGCCGCTGGGATCGGTGATCCGCTCGGTCACCTCTTGAGAATCAATTCCGCCGTACAGGATGTTCAACTGCGCTTCACGATCGGTCAGACGTCCCCATTTTTTGCCGAAGATCGCCATCAACTTTCGTTCCAACTGTTCGGGAGTCAGCAAACGGACCAGCCCGACGTCATCCAGTTCGGCTCGACGTCGCGGGTCGCCTACCCCGGTCGCCAGGCCGTCGGTTCGATAGAAATCGGAATGGATCCATTCCTTGAAAACGACTTTCAGATTGAAGTCCGCCTCGATGAAGCGATCTGCGATCCGTTCCATTTCCTTTCGTTGGACCCGAGAGGCGCGATGCTTCGCCGAATACATCGGGTCGTCAAGGTCCTCTGGCGGCGACAGGGGGCGACGTCCCGACAAGATGTACCAGACGTGTTCAACCATGGCGGTGGCGAATCGCGGATCGCGGGCCGTTCGCTGACCCAACCACTGCAATGCACGCCAGCGTTCTTCCGGCGGCAGCGCTTCCTGACCCCATCCCGGCGCGAACATGTCTTCGTACCAGCCGTCTTTGCGTGGCCCATAGACCCCTTTGGCGTCGACGACATAATAATCTTGAAACAGACCCGCGACCGGGTCCATGATCTTGTGGCACACGACGCAATCCGACGCCTGCATCGTCGGCACGTCGTACTCGGCCGTGATCGCTGCGGCATCGCTCGTCCGCGGAGCCAACTCCAACAGGTCCACACCCAAGAAGTGCTGGAAAAACATCCGCACGCGCAGCCGGTTTCGATTGGTTTCGGTCGTCGGATAACGCATCAGGTATTGGAACGAACTGAGCAAACCGGAGTGGGGATAAAAGCCGGTTTTCGATTCCTGGACCTTGCCGTTACGAGACGTCAGTGCGGGGATTTTCGTGGGGACGAATTCGAACGGATCATCGAGGTCCGTGAATTTGTCCCGGACCTGTTCAAAGACGCCATAGCCCCTGGACGTGTAGGGAGACACCATCGTGTAGTCCGCGGTGACGATTTCCGTGAACGGCCGATCGTTGCGGACGATGTATCGAATCAATTCCAGCGGCTCACGAAGCATCGCTTCGCGATAATCGCGGACCAATTTCGTGTACGCGATCATCTCCGGGTGTGAGTACTTGAGCTTTTCATCCGATTTGCGATCGCGGTTCGGGTCCCGTTCCTGATACCACAGTCGCGATTTGAAGTGCTCATACGAGAGCGCCCCTTCGGCGACCCCGTCGTACCCCCGCGTCAACAGAATATCATTGAAGGCTTCCTGCAGACGTTCGTAGAACGCGTCTTCGCGC
The DNA here is from genome assembly GCF_025060895.1 of Stieleria sedimenti. Lineage (GTDB taxonomy): Bacteria > Planctomycetota > Planctomycetia > Pirellulales > Pirellulaceae > Stieleria > Stieleria sedimenti. Next base: position 126,104 of record NZ_JANZKV010000063.1, read on the forward strand.
ATGACGTCGTCCAAGATGGGGCTCAAGGCCGACAGCCCGTCGGTTTCAACCTTGGTAAGCTCTCCGGGCGAAGGAAGGCGGCCGACCAAGGACAAAGTCACGCGACGCAACAATCGTCGGGGCGGCATCATCACCAGTCCATCAAAAAACGCCCCCGGTTCGTCGTCGACTTCGGACGGCAGTGGATCGTGTTTTCCATGCAGGCGACGAACGAAACGCTGTAAGACTCGATAACCGGTCGATTCCGCCTGCAAGACTTCTCCGCCGCCGTGATCCAGGCCACCGACCACTTTTTGCAACAGGCGTGAATCGCCATCGACGTCAGCTTCGAGATGACGTTCAAATGCCAGCCGATTTTCACGAAGGACGGCATCGCGCCGAGTGCGATCCCGATCGGGATCCTGCAGCACAAAGGCACTCTCGGATGCATCGCCAGAAGCATTGTGGCATTTCAAACAGGTTCGTTTGCCGACCTTTTCCCAGACTTCGTCTGCGAACCATCGATCGACAACGAAACACGCCGGTCCGTCTTGATCGGTCGCAGCGAAACATGCAGTGGTCCAAACGGTGATCCGCGACGCGGCAAACAGCGTGCCGATCAACAGCATCCTGAACAACACGGGATCGGGAAAAAATGACTTCATTCGAACACCTGTCTGTGCAATCGCCGACACCCACGCCCCGGCATTATGCTAACCGTTCAAGCCCGGTCATCGTGCCGCTGGCGCTCCCGAAGGTGTCGGTTTCCATGCCCAGTCGTTGCAGCATGGAGACAAACAGGTTCGGCAGTGGGTAATTGTTGTCGCGGTCAAACGCCAGGTGTTGTCCGTGGCGGAATCCACCGCCGGCCAGCAGCATCGGCATGTTCTTTGTATCGTGGCTGCTGGCGTTTCCCAAGTTCGAACCGAACAGCACCATCGTCGAATCGAGCAGCGATCCTTCCTCCTCCGTACTCTCCTGCAGTTTCTTCAGGAAACCACGCAGTTCTTGGATCAGTGCGGATTCGACAAGCGTCAGCTGAGCGATTTTGTCCGGATCTTTGCCGTGATGCGACAGGTTGTGATAATCGGCGTCGACGCCGGGAATCACGGGGACCGCGTTCATGCCCGAGATGTTGTACGTCAGGAAACGTGTCGAATCGGTCTCCAGTGCCAGGTGCATGACATCGTACATCAGCCGCATGCATTCCACGATCATTTTGCTGTCCGGTTCGTCGCGCGGCGGTTTCGCATCGACGTGTGGCTTAGGCTTTTGCTCCCAGGCTTCGGCTTTGGCCAATCGCCGCTCGGCTTCCCGAACGGCTTCGAAATACTGGTCCAATTTCTCGCGGTCGCGACCGGTCAGGTTTTTCTGCAGTCGTTTGGTTTTGTCCATCACGACATCGAGAACACTTTGGCCATCTTGCAGGCGTTGCATCTGCCGCGCTTGCTCGTCTGCTTTCCCGGCGAGAAACAGTTTTCGGAAGACGAACGACGGTCGCGTCAGCGTCGGGATTTCGACGCCACTTCGCGACCACGACAGTCCCGGGCCAGAACTGCTCAATGAAAGCGACGCGAAACGTGTTTCACTGCCGTACTGGGTCGCAGCCAATTGGTCCAACGAAATCGTGTTGCGGAAACCCGCGCTGTTGGGATGGGGCGCACAGGTCAGGTATGACTTGTAAGACGAGTGTCCGCCGCCGACTTCGGGATGCGACGCGCCCGAGATCACGGTGAATTGGTTTCGAAACTCGGCCAACAACTTCAGGTAGGTCGGCAACTCATAATCGCGCCCCGATTGCTGCGGAATCATGTTGGGGGCGTGCAGGCCCAGGCCGACGTCGATCGCAACGATCCGCCGTCGCGGACGTTTGGCCGCAGCGGCGGCGGTCGTGGATTCAAAAAACGGCAGCGCCAAGGCCACGCCGCAGCCGCGCAGGATCGTTCGACGATTTGGTTGTGTCATGGTTGATGAAAGTTGGGGTGTTGTACGATGGCGTGGATCAGCGAACGGAATCCGTAGTGCTGCCGACGTGTTTGAGCGACGATGTCGTCGACCGAGCGGCGATCGGCGAATCCTATCTTACGCCCCATCGCGTATGTCATCAGTTTGCCGGCCAGATTTCGGGCCAGTTGATCGGGGTTTGCGGCCAGGATCCGCTTGAAGTCGTCGATGCTTCGGATTGTTTGCCCATCCGGCATCTGCGCCGTGGCATCCACGGGCAATCCGATCCGGTACCGCACCCAGGCATAGGTAAACGGCGCCTGCTTGAGTTTCGGTCGTTGCGCGTCCGGTGACATGGTTCGGTACTCATCGCGGTAACCACCGATCGGATCAAAACACTCCAGTGCAAATCCGGGCGGGTCGATCTGGCGATGACAGGCGGCACACGATTGCAGGTCTCGATGTTTGGCCAACTGTTCGCCAATGGTCGTCGCGCCCCGGATGTCCGGTTCGATCGATCCTACATTGTCCGGCGGTGGCGGCGTCGGCTGACCCAAGATGTTCTCCAAAATCCAGGCACCACGCAGCACCGGCGACGTGTACGTTCCGTTGGCGGTCACCTTCAGCACACTGGCCTGCGTTAACAATCCGCCGCGTGGGCTGTCCGGTGGCAGCTGTACTTTACGAAATGCCTGGCCATCGACACCTTCGATGCCATAGTGACTGGCAAGCCGCCCGTTGAGAAAGCTGAACTGCGAATCCACAAAGTTCACGAGGCTGAGATCGTTTGCCAGGATTTCGTCGAAAAACCGTTCCGTCTCCTGCACCATCGAAATCCGCAACAACTCGTCAAACTCCGGGTACAGATTCGCGTCCGGCTCGGTGAAATGAATCTCGCGCAGATCAAGCCACTGGCCGGCAAAGTTTTCGGTAAAAGCCGACGCTTTGGGGGATGCCAGCAGCCGTTCGACCTGTTCCGCGAGCACGTCGCTCTGCCGCAGAGAACCGTCCTGGGCCAGTTTCATCAATTCGTCATCCGGCATCGTGCTCCACAAAAAGTACGACAACCGTGACGCCAGCGCGTGCGGGCTGATCTGCGATGTACCCGGTTCGTTTAGAAACAAAAAGTCGGGCGAGCAGAGGACGGCTTTTAAACTGACCCGCAATGCGGATTCAAAGGACCGACCGTCGGCGACCGCCGAAGAGAACAATTCCAAGTAGGCATCCGCTTCGGTCGGCTCGATCGGGCGTCGAAAGGCGAGCGGCAACAAACGCTGTAAAATCTGCTCTGCATCGTCTCGACCGGCGGTCTCAAGATCGAGATCGCCGAGCAATCGGGCACGCCCCGGCGGCGGCCATTCTTCCAAGGGACCTTCGATCACGATGTCACCGATTTCGATTCCCGGTTCCGGCCAGGTGTCGGCGTCCTTTCGCGTGTCCCGCGTGCCGTAACATTTGGGCTGAAAGGTGCCTCCGTCTTCCACCAGACGATCGGTGAATTCGATCGTCGTCCACTGTCCGGGTGCGACGTCATAGTACCCCACCAAGTGACGTTCAGCACGATTGACAATCGTATCGCCACCATAGATTCGTAACGTGACCGGTTGGTCACTCTGCACCGCCCGGACCCGCATGGTGCCGCGATACGTTCCCGCGGGGGCTCGCAAACGGGCAAAGTTGACCAGGTTGGTGGGGCAATAGCCCGACTGGAAAATCACCAGTCCGTCGTCGGTGCGGCGAAACATCTTGCCGATTTGGTTTTCCAATTGCGGACGGCCCCGCCAGTCCACTTGTTCGAGCAGATTCGTTTCGTGGCGAATCCGCCGGGGCGGGGCGCCCTCGCCAAACACGGCATCGAGAACCTGATCGGCGGCTTCCAAGTAAGCGGCCATCGCTTCGGCGGAAACCGCCAAGCCTTCGCCCACGGTGTCGAATCCGCCGGTCGAGGAATCGTCGGGCAATCCATTCACCGTGATTTGGATTTGAAACAGATCACGCACGGTGTTCTGGTATTCGTGACGATTCAAACGCCGCAACACCACATCACCGCGCCGGGTTTCGGCCGCAACCAGTTCTTTCGCCAACGCTGCGGTGAACGCGGCAGATTCCAACGCATCGGGCGTCGCTTCATCGGGCGGCGGCATTTCGCCCGCAACGACGCGATCATGAACCCGGATCCATCGCCGCGTGGTTTCTTCGCTGGAAAGATCAAAGTCCAACCGGTCAAAGCTGAAATCGCCCTCGGGCGATTCGCCGCTGTGGCAACCGACACAATGGGACTCGGTGAACGCGGACCATTCGGTCGGTGTTTCGGCCTGCACCGTGGCGGCGGTGATCGACAGGCTCGCGACCACGGCAAGGATATACAGTTGTCGTCTCATGATCGCCAATTCTAACGTCTTGTCCGGTGCCCTCCTCGTCGCTGGGGCCCTCTCGGTGCAACACCCTTCAAAGCCAAGACCGGTATCATACTCCGGTCAAAGGCACTGACAGAATCTGGCATGACTCCCCGTACATTGATGGTGCTTTCATCCTTGCTTGTTTTGATGGAAATCATGTTGCCGTTCCTTCGACTCGGCTATCGCATGGCCCCGAGCGAATTCGGTGTGAAAGGGGGTGGTGGTTCCCTCTGTAGCGAGGTGGGCAAGCTGATAATGTAAACCGTCAGCGTCCATAGACCCATTAAGCCGATAGCGCTGGTGCAATGTTTCAATCACTGTGCGATCGAGATGCTTTACACAGGGTTGAAAGAATAAACTTCGCTGGTCTGCAGCGAGCGAAGAACAATTGTCGTCGTGACGCTTGCCAGAGTGTGGGGTTACCGTCTGACGATCACCCTTTCGCAAAGGTAGGCGGGCGTTTTGGGGGATCGTGGAGCGGACCGCGATTGCTTTGCGGGCGATAGTCGGCGGTGCCGCCTGATGCATTGGCGATTTTTCGCCAGCCTGAGGCAAGTTGTCGTGCAGGAATTCTCTTGCTATAAGCTAAAGAGAAGCTTTTTTTCTTTTAACGTCGTTTAAGACGCGAACGGTATTGTTTGATAATGTAGGCTGAGCAAATCATTGATTGCAGTGTCCTTCCGTTTGATGTGAACGCATGCAATCACCTTTTCTTCTTCATTTCCCCACAGACAATTCAACGATGGCGAAAAAAGCAAACAAGCAAGAGAAAGTAATCGACTACTTGAAGAAAAACCCGGGCGCAACGATCGCGGTCACTGCCAAGGCGTGTGGGGTTTCCGTGCCGACCGTCTCGGCGGCGAAAAGAAAGGCCGGCATGACCAAGCGTTCGGCGAAAGCATCGGCAATACGCAAGGCGACCAAGTCGGGTGGTGGATCGGTTATCGATCGTCTGGAACCGGCGATTCAGCTGATCCAGGCATGCGGTGACGCAAACAAGGCGAAAGCGGCGATCGATGACGCTGCTCGCGTTCTTGAAATCGCCCGTAAGTAGCATCGCCCGTAAGTAGCATCGCC
>NZ_JANZKV010000064.1 GCF_025060895.1 Stieleria sedimenti
CTGCACACCAACGGTTGCTGGAGGTGCTTCGCGTTTTTGTACCTGCCGCGCTTTTCCGCGGCCGAGTCCTTTTAGGAGTGTGATCGATCATGAGCATTGCCGAACCCACAGCCCGCTCTACCAGCCGACCGCTTGCGGTTCCGATGCCGGGAACTCACCATCAGCAGCTCGATCGTCTAAAGAACCAAGAACGGCAACGACGATTCGTGGTTGGCGTGTTGGCGTTGATGTCGTCTCTGGCGGTGTTGATCGGCCTGGTCGCAACGGCGGACTTCTATCTGGAATTGGCTCCGACGCTCCGTTTGTTCCTCTGGGGCTGCATCCTTGTGGCGATTGCAACCGCGTGCGTCCTGTTTCGCGGCTGGCTGAGCTTTGATTCGATCGATGCGGTCTGCCAGACCGAGAATGCTTGCCCGGAACTGGGGCAAAGCCTCCGCACCAGCCACGACTACCAGCATCATCCCGATTCGGTCTCGGCCGCTGATCCCGAGTTGCTCGGCGCGCTCGAAACGCAGACGCAGGAACAGGTCCTTCGTCGTCCGTTGGACCCACTGGGGAAATCGTGGCCGATCGGGGCGCTCGCCGGATTTTGTCTGATCGCCGGGTGCTTTTGGCTGACCTTGTTTGTGATTTCTCCTTCCTGGCGCGTCGCCAGCGGACGCTTGCTGTTCCTGCCACTGCACTATAGCGACGTTGAACTTGAAACGTTGCCGGAATACGTGGACCGGGGGGACGATTTGGTCGTGCGGTTGCACGTCGCCGGACGCCCGATTGAATCCGCCGTCATCCGATATCGAACCGACGATGCCGGTCAGTGGAGCGAAGTCCCGGTAAAACCGGAAACAGAAACGCTCTTGCTCGGTGAGTTGACCGCCGTGGTGCCGGATTGCCAAGACGATTTGGAACTGCAGGTTTTAGCGCGTCCGCTGGAGACAGAGATCCGGCGGATCGCGGTCCGGCTTCCGCTGGCGGTGGAACAATGGAACGCTTCGGTCCAGCCGCCGGCGTACACCGGTTTGCCGGTCGAAGAGGGGCCGGCCGATGGCCTGCGGATCCCCGCAGGCTCGCGCGTCGAGCTGAGCGCCCGCTACAACCGACCGCCCGCGACCGCGCAGGTTGAATTGACCCCGACCGATGCGTCATCTCCTGTCGCGTCGCTCGACGATTCGACCGCCAAGTTCGCGATCGAAGTCGCAGCTGATCCCATCGATGTCGCCATCCATGCCCGATCGACCGATGGCGTTTCCGACGATGCGTCGATGCATCTGAACGTGCTCCGCGACCGCGCCCCGGTACTCAAGTTTCTCAGTCCCGAACCGGATGCCGAAGCGATTGCGACGAGCGAATTGCGATTCACCCTCGAAGCGTTCGACGACTATGCAGTCGGAACCGTTGAGCTTCGTTATCGTCTGGACGACGGTCCCGAACAAACGCTCTGGAAGAGTTCCGCCGGCGAGTCGGCTGCCGCAATGACCCACAGCGTCACGTTGCCGCTGGAGGATCTGGATGTTTCCTACCCCCAGGCGATTACCTATTACGCCGTCGCGGTAGACAACCGCATGCCGCAACCGCAACGCACCACCAGCGAGTTGCGATTCATCGACATTCGACCGTTTTCACGCGACTACGAATTCAGCGAGAGTCAGTGCAATTGTCAGGGCGAGTGCTTGACGTTGGAAAAGCTGATCAAGCAACAACGGCAAACCCTGGGGCAAACCTTTGTCGTGACGCAGACGGCGGAGCGTCTGCCGGCGGACTCGAGCCGTGCCGCCGAGCAGTTGTCGTCGCAGCAGACTGATTTGCTGGAGCAGACCGAGACGTTGACGGCCGCCTTGGAGCAAAAGCTTGGTCCGATGCCCACACTGGCCATCGCGATCGACTGGATGACCGATGCGGTCGAAGATCTGCAATCGGAGGCATTCGAGTCCAGTCTGAAAGACGAAGAAAAGGCGCTGGCCCACCTGATCGCGGCGCGACGAAATCTCCGCAACATTTTGAAACAAGGGAGTTCGCAATCCCAAATGGTTCGCCAGGTCGATCAGAACCTCAAGGACAAGGTGCGCAAGCCGCCGCAGGATCGCAAAGAAAAACAGGAACAACAGCTTTCCGACGTGCGCGAACAACTCGAACAGTTGGCCAAGAATCAAGAGAGCTTTTGCCAATCGGCTGGGGCATGCAAGCAAGCCGCTTCGTCCGGCCGATCAGCCCAATCGGCGAACTCGAGCGACCCACCGCCTTCAGCGGATCAACTCGCCAAGCAGCAACGGCAGGACCACGCCAAAGCACGCGAACTCCAGCAACAGCTTTCCTCGGGACGGTTCGGCGAGCTTGCACCACAACGTGTCGGCCAGGCCGCCGCATCGATTCAATCCAGTGCCGAGTCCCTGTCCGATGAGACGCCGAACGAACAAGGCTACGACGATGCGATCCAACAAGCCGAAACGGCTGCCGAACAATTGAGACAGCTTTCGGATCATCTGGCCCGGCGTCACGGCCCCAATTTCGGTGACAAACTGGCCGCGGCGAAACGTGAAACGGAACGGCTCGCCGACGACCAAAAACAATGGACTGAATCGTTGACCGATTCGCAGTCCAAGGGCGGCACTCCCTCGGCAGCCGAAGCCGAGCAAGGCAAGTTGGTCGCTCGCGCCGAGGAACTCGCGGATTTGACCGATCAGTTGCTGGCCGAATCGACCGATCAGGAGTGGCACGTCCAGGACACGCTTGCCAAAACGCTTGCCGAGAATCCGCCACAGCGTTCCGCTTCGACGATGAAATCGGCGGCTGGTGCGGCCGGACGCCGTCAACTCGACGCCGCATCGACCGACGGCCTGCGGGCATCGGAGTCGTTGAAGCGTCTCGCTGCGGGGCTCGATCGTGTCCGGCAAGCGATGGGGCCGGCACAGCTCGAAACGCTCAAGCAAGCGGAGCAGCGTGCCGCGAGCTTATTGAAAGAATTGCGACGAGCGAACAGCAAGGCACAGCAGGCGATCGCCGCGGCGGAAACGAGCCGCTTTGCCCAATCGCTTGCTCCCCTGGCCGCACACGACGCGGAGTTGGCCAAGGCCATCGACGCGTTACCTGAATTCGCGACCGCACCGACCATCCTCGTCGATGGGTTGCGGGCGATCGATGAAGTGCTGCAGCGGAGGATCCAAGAAGCCGTCTTGAGCGGCGTGATTCAGCAGGCAACCGGCCCCGTTCCCCCGGACTATGTCGACATGGTCGACGATTACTACCGTGTGCTTTCCGAGGACGTCGAGTGACCGTGTTCAGACGTAATTTCACCGTGACGTTGGGAACACGCTGACATGCCGCATTGGGAACCGCTGTATCCATTGGTGGTGTATCCGGCGATCGTGGTGGCGATCGCTGCACTGTTGTGGTTTGCCCGCCGCATTTCGGTTGCGGCCAAAACCCGCAACCCGTTGCTATTCGTGTTGCGAGCCGTCGTCCTGCTGGGGTTGGTGTCGCTGTTATTGAATCCGATCGATCGCCGTGAAACCGTGTTGCCGCCACGTCCACCGGCCGTCGCGCTGCTGGTGGATTGTTCTCAAAGCATGGGACTTGGTCAGGGGGAATCTCGCATCGATCAAGTGAAGCGGACAATCGGGGCGGTGACACAGGGGATCCAGAAAGAACGCGACATCCGTTTCCCGATGTTTCGTTTCGGTGCCCGCCTGGCCAAGGTTCCGGGACTGTCGGAACTGTCCGCGACCGACGATACTTCCTTGCTGTCCGATGCGTTGCAAAAGCTGCCATCGCGTGTTGCCGACAATCAAACGCAGGCCGTCGTTTTGTTTTCCGACGGCGCCGTCGACAAGGCGGACCAACTGGTTGAATTGGCCACCGCCTATCGCGAGTTGGGGATTCCCGTCCACGCCATGCTTCCGCAACGGCGGGACTTGCGAGGTGACATCGCGATCACCGAATTATCCGTGCCTCCGCGTGTGGCCAAGGGTGACCGGGCGACGATCCGCGCGGTGATCGAAAGCCGCGGGTATGAGAACGAGCGTGCGATCGTCTCCATTCGTCCCGCCAATCGCCCCCGATCAAAGCCGCTTGCTTCGCTGCCGATCACGTTGACCGACGGGGCGACGTCCTGCGAATTGGTCGTCACCGCCGATCCGGCACTGGGCGAATTGGCCATCGATATTCCCGTTGATGCCGGGGAAGCGGTTGCCAAGAACAACCGTGTCCCCTTTCAGTTGACCGAAAAAGATCGGACGCTGAAGGTGCTGTACATGGAAGGCACTTCGGCGCAGGAGAGCCGGTGGCTGCAAAACGCCTTGCACGCCGATTCGGACATCAAGTGCGTCGCAATGACGGTCAACAATCAATACGCCCAGCGGCCGAGTCTGCAACGGATCGATGATCCCTATCGAGGATTTCCGACCACGCGTGCGGAACTGTTTCAATACGATGTCGTGATCTGCAGCGACATCTCTTTTCAAGCGTTCACCCCCGAGCAAATCGATTGGACCGTCGAACTGGTCGATCGGCGTGGCGGGGGTTTTGTGATGATCGGCGGTTACACCAGTTTTGGTGCCGGCGGCTGGGATCGCACGCCCTGGGAAGGGCTGATCCCGTTCGACATGACCGGTCGCCGAGATTTTTTGAATCAGGGGTTTCAGGTCGTCGTTCCCGAGCAAGCTCAATCCCATCCGATCTGGAATCTGCTGGACGATCCGGCACGCAATCGCGCCGCGCTCGCTGCGATGCCTCCGTTCGGCGGCACCAATTTGATTTCGCGTGTGAAACCGGCCGCGACCTTGTTGGGGCAAACACGAACACCGCTGGCCCGCGTCGGCGTGATGCCCGTCTTTGCCTGCGAGAGTTTTGGACGCGGGCGTACCTTTGCCATGTCGACCGATACGACCTACGGCTGGGGAAGTCGATTTGAACGTGAATGGGGCGAGGGCGACAATCGCTACTACCAGAAATTCTGGCGAAATGTCGTGCGTTGGCTGGCGGAGAATTCCCAGGCCTCGCAGAAACGGTTGACGCTTCGTGCCGACCAGGTCATCTATTCGCCCGGCGAATCGATTCAGCTGGTGGTCGAAGCGTTTGACAAAGAGTTCAAGCCGACGACGGAGTACCGTGTGACCGCACAGTTGGTCGCCAGCCCGGGTGATGACGATTCGTTGCCCGACGACAGGAACGAACCCTCCGGTTCCGATGCGAGGATGGTCGCGTTGGATGCCAAGCCGACCGCGGGGCATTACACCGCAACGATCCCCGCCGTCCTGCCTGGGGCCTCGGACGATCGATCCAGTCCGATGCAGACGGCCTACCTGGTCGTCGACGCGTGGCAAGCCGATCAGAAAATCGCTCGCGGTGCTCTGGAAATCCAGTTGTTGCATCGGTCCGACGAATGGCTTCGTCCGCAAGCGAAACCCGAACGGTTGCAGGCGGTGGTCGAGGCCGGGGGCGGACGAATGCTCTCAACGAAAGAGGAGTTGGACGCACTGTTGCGGTCGTTCGAGATCGCGCCGGGCGAGGTCCTGATTCATCAGCTGCCACTCTGGGACCACTGGATGTTGTGGACGCTGATGCTGTCCCTGTTGGCGATCGACTGGATTCTCCGCCGGCGCGGCGTGCAACACACCTGAGTTTTTTCCACCTATTGGTCTAGATTTTCTAAAGTCCCCTTGTGTAATCTTCCAACGTCGTCGCCAGGGGCAGCTGATACACGGCACATCACTTGGCAACCACCCTTCCATCCAACGGGATCTATCCTTAGCACACGAAAGCTAACCAGCATTTCCGAAACCTAACTTCGATCAAGGGGCAACAATGATCAAGGCTAGTCACGACGGTAATCCGTCGCCAGGAATCCGTCCGTTTACGGTCGTTCTGCAGAGCGAACGACTCTCGATAGCAACCCTCCCTGATGCGCTTCCATTTCAAACCTTGGAGGTCGACAATTGGGAAGCCGTTTTCAAGAAGCTGAGCTCCTTTCGACCGGGATGCCTGCTCGTCGACTTTGACAATGTTCGCGACGAGACGCTCAAAAGGGTTCGGAAATTTGCCGACCAAGGCATCCGGTTTTCGATCGTCGGACTGACGGCCGATCGCTCGCGACGGACGTTGCATCAGGCACTGAGGCACGGATTCGTCGATTTGGTGCCCCTTCCGATCGAAAGTCGAGTGTTGATCGAAGCGGTCCAGGAAGCCTTTCAGGCCGACGCCGCGGGACCGGATTCGCTGTGCAATCTACGCAGCGGATTTGGACGGCTGACCCCGAAAGAACGCGAGGTGCTGCCTCAACTGCTGTTGGGAATACCATCGCGACGTCTCGCCGGCAAGCTCAAGGTTTCCTACCAGACGATCGATCGTCATCGCAAACGCGTGATCGAAAAAATGAACGTCGACAACATGACGGAACTGGCGATGAAGCTGTACCGTCAATACTAAATGTCGAACACGACGACCAGGTCGATCGCTTGGTGATTGCCCAGCGAGAACGTGACCACGCCGTCTTCGCAGCTGACGTCTTGGGGCAAGTCTTCGAGCGACCGTTCGGCCCCCGAAGTGTCCGCGATGAACGCGGCTTCGGCGGCGGCGCAAAATTGCAACTTGACCTTCGACGTCTTCGGCCGCGTCTGAACCACTTGCATCCGTGCGGCCAGCTTCCCGTCGTTGCGTCGTCTGGTCTTCATTTCCGTGACCAACACGTCACCGGAGGAAACGTGGACCAGCCACGCCTGGGACGTCTCGCCCGTGGCCGATCCGCGGTCGGGGGTTATCGGATCGATGGCGAATACTTCCGCCGGCGCGATGCAGGACCGTGCCACCGCGACCGGGGACGGGCAATCAAACGCAAACGTGACGCGAAACGGAATCGCATCGGCGCCGGTGGGGATCCCGATCACGGTGTCCAGGAATCGGTCGGCGACCTTGCGATGCAGCGGCAACCCATAACCGGTGACCAGGGTTTGCTTTTCCGCTTCGTCGATCAACACGCCAAGTGGCGCGATGAACTTTTTTGACGAACCGCTGTGCACCTTGTCGCGGACCAGGGGCCGCAAGATTGCCGCCTCGCCGGCCACGGCCGTCCGTACGGCGAAATAGTTTTTCCAAAACGCGTTTTCAGATTCAATTGGAATGTTCGTCTTGGGGTGCAAGGTCCCGTCGACCTCCAGCAACCTGCTTCCCCGTCGCAGCCGATAGTGAATCAAAAACTCGGCGATCGCGTTGCCATCCGTGTCCTGCAATTCGCCCGAAGCGGTGATTTCGCCGAGCGCCGAGCTCGACTGTGTGACCTCCATGCGTTTGCAAACCATCGTCCCGCCATCTTTGTCGCCCGCCAGATCGGTGGCCGCCACCAATCGCATCGACAGCCGGTTGCCGCGTGAGGCGCTAAACACACCCGAGAGGCTTCCGGCGGTTTCGTCCAAGGCGACGGCCATGAATTCGTTTTTCAAGACCGCGTGTTCGGCAATCCCCTTTTCGCCGCCGGTCAATCGCTTCAGCAGTCCCTGTTTCTTGACCGGTTGGGTTGCCGACAGACGCGTGAATCCCATCGCGGGCACGTCGAACGTGACGTCACACCCGCCCCCGCCGGCGGCGGTCGCCGCGTAAACGAATTTTTCCTTCGCCGGGCTGCCGCCGTGCAGTTTTGTGTGCCGTCGGGTCGCGACACCCTGGGCGTTGAAACACAAGGCGTCCTTGGCGATCGGGGCATCGGTTGACGGCGAGACGCCGACCAGCTGAGCGATCAGTTTGTGGTCATCAGCTTGGCCGCTCGCATCAAGCTGCTCGCTGACAGATTCCGGTTGCTTGTCGTGTGGTTGCTTGTCGTCGAGCAATTTCGGATGGGCCAGCGTCGCAATCGCTCGTAGGGTTCGGCGGGCTTCGGTTCGGACCGTGCGGCAGAAGGCATCAGCCATCGCGCTGAGCGAGGTGTCGGATTTGGGATCGATGACCTGTTGTGCGATCTCGGATGCGGCGTGTTTGGAAATCGCGTCGAGTGATCCCTGATGGTAGGGACGTTCGCCATCGCTGAAGTAGCGTTCTAGAGTCCAGAAGCGGCCCAACGCGACACTCCACGTCGCCGCTCGGCAGAGGTCCAGGAAACTGTCGCAGACGCGATCGGGCCAATGCACCAGCAAGGCCGTGGCGACTTCGCCGGTATCGATCAATTCGCCTAAATGGGCACCGAGGGCCAGGAAGGCGGCATCGCTGGCGGCATCGATCGGCTTGGCCGTCAATGCTTCGACTTCCTTGTGGCCGCCCGAGACGATCACCTTGGACTCGTCACCGAACCCTGTGCCGGCGGTGAAATCGATCGGGATCACGCCTCGGTATCCGAGTGCCGCCAGGGCGGGGACCAAGTCGACCGGTGTCATGCCGGAGAGTCGGGCGTAGACCGAAGGGGCTTGGCCGATCGCAGCGGTGGCCAAGGCCGTGCCGGATTCAAACAGGTGACGCGCCGACGCCATCGTCATCGCATCGAGACAGCACGGATCGCCCGCCCGATCGCCGCCCGCCCAGCCCCCGCCGGCCCAACCGCCGCCGGCCCAACCGACGGTGTCCAGGGAAAGCAATTGGCGAAAGCGTTCGTAAGACTCGTGGTGTTGCGAAGCGTCCTTGGTCGCACGCCATTCAGCCGCCACCGCCCCGTCGACCAAGACGTTGCGCGGCGTCCCCAGCACGCCATCGCCGTCATCGTCTTTCGTCGCACTCGCTTGGAAACGGTCCAGCCAGCCGGCCTCGGTCGCGGACTTCAGCACACCCGGGGTCAGCAGGGTCAGGTCGACCAGGTGGGGATCGCTGGAAAAATAGTGATCGCGTTCTTCGGACAACGCGTCGAAAACGTCGTGCAGTGCTTCGGCCGTCGCGGTGGCGTCCCGATCGAGGAACGCTTTGGCCGCTGCGACGATCCGGTTCTGCAGGTGCAACTCGTCCAAATTGCTGGTGTACCGCAACCGCCGCGTCATGATCTGGATTTGCAGCGACAGATATCCGGCGGCGTAAAAATCTTCGACCCCCAGCGAACGTGTGGACGAGGGCAGCGTCGCGGAGCGCGGGTCGGCCGGGTCCAGCCCCAGCGCGACGAGCATCTCCGTGCGGTCCGCCCCGCTCACCCAAGTGCAATCGGGATTGGCATCGCACTTGCGACGAAAGTCAGCGGGGATCTGCTTCAACGAGGGGTCCGGGACCACAATCACGCGCGGTCCATCGGGGTTGGGGGGCGTGTCGGCGCGATACCAAGTCGGCATCTGTTCGGTCTGGGCCAACAACAGTGGATGCCACAAGATCGTCCAACCGGCCAACAAGCTCCGCGCATCCGAATCGGGACCCCCGACGGGAAAATCTTCCAACGTGGCCGAAGGGAGCAGAACGGAACACTCGTCAAACGGGGCCATAACGCGGTCGCAACTGTGAGGAAGAAAACGGGGACGGTGGAGTCGGGGGACGGCACAGAGTGTGATGGAAACTTCCGTGGGATCAAAGCCGCCTCGCCGAACCGTGAGGGAAAGGCAGCGACAAGCCGGCCATAGCGCAATACCGCCAAGTTAACATGAATGAGGGGGCCCGGACGCTGGCGCGAACCGGCTGATGTCAAACGAATATCAGCCGTTTGGCGCGAGCCTACGGGCCCTCATCT
>NZ_JANZKV010000065.1:0-1156 GCF_025060895.1 Stieleria sedimenti
AAGCCTGGACACCAACACGTGTGCCCGTGCCATTCGTGTCGGACGCCTTTTTCGCACTGTTGCGTGGCAATCGATAGAAATGGCGCGAAACCTTAGGTCACCGATAGCCGCAGGATCGACGTGCGGGTAAAAAGTCGGTTAACTTAGAAGGTTTTGACGTCTCTTCCCGCCACCGTTCCCGGTTCCGCATTCGCGTGTCGCTCAGTCCCCCACGAGACGAAGCATCGATCGCGGTCCGCGATCGTGTTTATGTCGATGCCAAACGCGCCGCGATCTGGGGGCTGAGCGTGAACATCGTGTTGGTCGTTGCCAAGCTGTCCGGCGGGCTGGTCTTGCGGAGTTCCGCGTTGATCGCCGACGCGGTCAATTCGATCGGGGACGTGACCAGTTCGGTTGCCGTTCGCGCGGCGTTGCACGTCGCCGAGCAGGAAGAAGACGATGATCATCCCTACGGACACACTAAAGCCGAATCGATCGCGGGGTTCGGTGTTTCGTTGCTGGTGATGTTCGGCGCCGGGATTTTGATGATCGAGACGATCCGGCAGTTTTCCGCGGCGGCAACGATCCCGCACTGGTCGGCCGGTGTGATCGCGGCGGTCTGTAGCGTGATCAAGGAAGTGCTGTTTCGGTACACGTCGCACGTTGCCACTCGCCTCGGTTCGGCAGCGCTTCGCGCGACGGCGTTGGATCACCGCAGCGACGCGTTGGGGTCCGGGGCGATCGCGATCAGTTTGTTCGCCGCACCGCACCTGGGCGCGTTCGGACCGTACGTGGATCCCGTCGCGGCCTTGTGCGTTTGCGGCGTGTTGATCATGTCCAGCGCCAAAATGTTTCTAGCGATCGCGGCAGAACTGATGGATCAGCAAGCGGACGCGGCGACGGTGGCAAAGGTGCGTGACATCGCCGCGGATGTCGATCAGGTCAAAGAGATCGAAAAGCTGCGGGTCCGCAAGAGCGGGCTGGAGTATTTCATCGAGATCCACGTTCAAGTCGACGGCCAGTTGAGCGTCGATCAAGGCCACCGCATCGCACACGAGGTCAAAAATCGGCTGTTGGCCAACATGCCGAGAGTCAGGGACGTGCATATCCACGTTGAACCGTGGGATGGGTGAGTAGGGGCGGTTTCGAGTTTCGAAACCGAGTACCGAGTACCGAG
>NZ_JANZKV010000065.1:1208-29822 GCF_025060895.1 Stieleria sedimenti
AACCTGAAACCTGAAACCTACGTCGCGCCTGCGAGGGCTTGGAGTTGAACGGTGGCTCTGCCTTGTTCTTTTTCCAGGTAGGCGCGTCCGAATTTGACGTTGACGTGGTCCCAGGGCAGTTTATCGAGCAGCTCATATTTTTCGTGGACCTGTCGTTGGACGTCGATCCCGGCGTCTTCGATCGCCGACCACCAGCGATCGGGATCCAGGTGTTCGGTCCAGCCGTCCATTCGCGCGCCGCGCTCCCAAGCCAGGCGGATGGCGTTGCCGGTGCGTCGGTCGCCGCGGCTGAGGACGCCTTCGAGCAGACTGGTTTCAACGTTGTGGCACTTGATGTTGACGCTGCGGATCTTGCGGCGGCTCCACATGTACTTGTGGGCCCAGTGGAAATACTCGCGGCTTTGCATGCCGTTCCATTGGTAGGGCGTGTGGGCTTTGGGGACAAAGTTTGACACGCTGGCGGTAACGCGTACGTAGCGTCCTTTGACTTCTTTACCGACCGTGGCGATGGTTTCGGCCAGATCGACGATCCCATCCAGGTCGACCGGACGCTCGCCGGGCAGCCCACACATGAAGTACAGTTTGACGCTGTCAAAGCCGTTTTGGAACGCGTTGCGACAGCCTTCGATCAGGTCGCTGTTTTTGATCTTCTTGCGGATTTGTTCACGCATGTCGTCCCGTGCCACTTCGGGGGCCAGGGTCAGCGAACTGCGTCGATCGGTGCCGATCAATTGGGGCAGCGACCGCAATTGATCGTTGACGCGCAGGCTGGGGACGCTGATGTTCACGCCGAGCGGTTTGAAGACTTCGTGCAGTCGTTTGACGAGCGGTTCGAAATGCGGGTAGTCGCTGCTGGAGAGCGAGAGGATGCTGATTTCGTTGTGGCCGGTGTTCAGATAGCTTTCCCAGGCGGCATCGACGATCGTGTCGACTTCGCGGATTCGCAACGGGCGTTTGATCACGGTGCTTTGGCAGAACCGGCACAGGTGGGGGCATCCGCGCATGATTTCCAAGGCGATGCGGTCGTGCACACATTCGATGTACGGCACGATCGGATCGGTGGGCAGGGGGATTCCGTCCAGGTCACTGATCACGCTGGGGGCGAAGGTGGTGGGGACGTCGTCGCGGACGCGCTCGAGTGACGCGATGCGTCCGTCTTTGTAGGTCGGCTGGTAAAACCGTGGGACGTAGGCGTACTCGAGCGTGTTGGCGACTTTGGCCAGGGCATCGCTGCGTTGCCGTTTTCCTTCTTCGCCGTCGGCCCACGTGCCGTCGCTGCGGCGGTAGCTTTCTTTGATCTCCAGCCACAGGTCGCAGATCGTCGGCAGGGCGGGTTCGCCATCGCCGGTGATCATCACATCAAAGTAATCCGCCATCGGCTCGGGGTTTTGGCAGCACGGTCCGCCGGCGACCAACAGCGGGTCGTTCATCGTCCGGTCGACCGATTCCAAGGGAATCCCGCCCAGGTCGATCATC
This sequence comes from Stieleria sedimenti, assembly GCF_025060895.1. Classification (GTDB taxonomy): domain Bacteria; phylum Planctomycetota; class Planctomycetia; order Pirellulales; family Pirellulaceae; genus Stieleria; species Stieleria sedimenti. The sequence goes on from NZ_JANZKV010000065.1 coordinate 2,685, forward strand.
GTCAAAACGTTCGGGGAGCTGATTTCGTACTGCAGGCTGAGCCCGACGACGTCAAATTCCGACAGCGCGGTGAAGGTTTCCAGGGTGTACAGCGGGATCTGGTGTTTTCGCAGCAATTGCTCCATGTCCGGCCAGGGCGTGAAGACGCGTTCGGCACACCAATCGTCGCGGCGGTTCATCAGCGAGTAGAGCACCTGCAATCCGTGGTGACTCATCCCGATCGTGTAGGCATCGGGAAACCCGACGGCCAGTTTTCCGCGGACGCTGCGATGGTCTTTGACAACGATATTTCGTTCGCCGCCGACGTATTGGGCCGGTGTTTGAACGTGCGGCCAAACGCGGGATTCAAGCAGTTTGCGTCGCTGATGGTTGATCATTCAGAAATGCCGATTCGCGTGTGCGGGTGTGGTGAGTCTTCAGTGGAATGCCTAAAGTGTGGTCGGTACAAGGCTACCAAGGCAAGAGAAACCGAAAAAGACAAGGTGCATCCGAGCTGTGAGCGAATTTGAATCTGTTGGCAAAGTGGACGATTTTGAGATCGGCCGCGGAAAAGCGGTCCCGATTGACGGCCGAATGGTCGCCGTTTTTCGTCAGGAAGACGGCAGCTGGCACGCGATCGACGACCTGTGTCCCCACATGGGGGCGTCGTTGGCCGAAGGGCACGTCGAGGGGACCACGGTCACGTGCCCCTGGCACGCTTGGCGATTCTGCATCGTCGATGGCACCTGGGAAGACAATCCGCGGGTCAAAACGGATTGTTTTGAGGTCAAGGTCGAAAACGATCAGGTCTGGGTCCGTGAGATCGAGAAGGAGTGAGGATTGCCCCTGAGAACCCTCCCCTCGCTGCGCTCCACCCTCCCTGCCGGGGAGGGTGGCTTCAGTTAGGTTCGCGGTCTTGTCTTACAGGCCGCGGACCAATTCGAGCGTGTGGGTTTCGCCGACTTTGAGGACCACGGGTTTGGAATCGGTTTCGGCGATCACGTGGTTGGCCCAGGCGGCGGCGTCTTGCTCGATCGGCGGCCAGGTGTTGTAGTGGGTCGGAAGTACCACTTTGGGTTCGATCAGTTTGATCGCTTCGATGCTGTCGTGAATGCCCATGGTGAACACGTCCCCGATCGGGACCACGGCGACATCGGCACCGCCGGCGTACCATTTCATGTCGCTGTGATAGGCGGTGTCGCAGGCGAAATAGATGCGAAAGCGTTCGAATTTTAGCAGGAATCCTGCGGCGGATCCGCCGTAGGAGCCGTCCGGCAGGCTGCTGCTGTGCAGCGCCGGGACCATTTTAGCGGTTCCATCACCGAGCGCGACGTTGCCGCCGACATTCATGGCGACGACGTTTTCAAATCCGTGGTTCTTTTTGAACCATTCGGCGATCTCCCACGTCGCGATCAATTGGGCGCCGGAGTGTTTGACCACTGCGGCGACATCGCCGACGTGATCGGCATGGCCGTGTGAGACGAGCACATGCGTGGCGTCGGCGAACTGATCGGCCGAGACTTGAGCTTTGGGGTTATCGGCGAAAAATGGATCCAGCAAAATCCGGGCGCCCGCGGTTTCGATCAGCCAGCTTGCGTGTGAGAGCCAAGTGAGTTTGATCATCGAGTTCGATCTTCCTTTTGTTGATGTTGGATTTGTTCTTCGCTCGCCTCGGGATTCCGGCTGCGAATGCCGGCCCGCGTGACCTGTCTGACTTCTTCGGTCGGCTGGAACGCTTTCGCGATCCGTTGCTCGCCGGTCATGTTACGCCAAATGTTGCGCCACACTCGCAGTGATTCGCGGCCGGCTTCGGTTTCCATCGCGATGCGGTCTTCGAGTTTGGTTCCCAGGATGCGGTTGGTGTCGGTCATTGGTGGACCTGGTCGAGCAGTTCTTTTAGAGACTCGCCGTGTTCTCCCACGTGTCGATGTAGATATTCCATGTCAACTGAATCTGCAAGCGTACGCAGGATATTGACGATATCGGCCCGCTGTCGTGATGAACCGCCCAGTCGCGCGTCCCAGCGGAGTTTAGAAAGAATAACATCTTCAGCGGTTGCGATGTCGGTCTCAGTGTGAAAGACGTTCCCGGATTGTCGTCGGGCAAATGCTCTCCGTGAATCTTCATCACTTCCTAGTGCTTTGTTCCAATTTGCAATTAGGGTTGGCCAGCGAAAAGGGGTCAGACCCCTTTTCCGCGGCACCCCAAGTTTAAAAGTTGACGAAGCACTAGTAGTCTTCGCCGCGGAGTCGCGCGATTTCCATGGCATCCTTGTCACCGCGGCCGGACAGACAGACGACCAGGTTTTCGGATTTGGGCATCTCGGCGGCCAACTTCATCGCTTTGGCCAACGCGTGACTGGTTTCCAGGGCGGCGATGATGCCTTCGCTGCGGGCGAGTTTGTCGAAGGCGTCCATGGCGTCGGCGTCACCGCACTGGATGTAATCGACGCGGCCGGTGTCTTTCCAGTAACTGTGTTCGGGGCCGACGCCGGGGTAATCCAACCCGGCGCTCATGCTGTGCACGTCACAGGTTTGACCGTCTTCGTCTTGCATCACGTAGCTGTAACTGCCATGCAGCACGCCGGGCGAGCCGAACGACATGGGGGCGGCATGGTCGCCGGGGTTGCTGCCCCGACCGCCGGCTTCGACGCCGACCAATCGCACACCCTCGTCTTCGATGAACGGATAAAACATGCCGGCCGCGTTGCTGCCCCCGCCGACACAGGCGACCACGCAATCGGGTAACTTGCCAAACACTTCCAGCGATTGGTCGCGCGTTTCGCGTCCGATCACGGCTTGGAAATCGCGGACCATCATCGGGAACGGGTGGGGGCCGATCACGCTGCCGATGATGTAGTGCGTGTGTTCGACCGAGGACATCCAGTCACGCATCGCTTCGTTGACGGCATCCCGAAGGGTTCGCGAGCCGGATTCGACGGGGCTGATCGTCGCGCCCATCAGCCGCATGCTGAACACGTTGGGTTTTTGCCGACGAATGTCTTCGGCACCCATGTAGACCGTGCAGGGCAACCCGAAGTGTGCACAGGCGGTCGCGCTGGCGACGCCGTGCTGGCCGGCACCGGTTTCCGCGATCACGCGTGTTTTTCCCATTCGCAGCGTCAGCAGCGCCTGGCCGAGGGTGTTGTTGATCTTGTGCGCCCCGGTGTGATTGAGGTCTTCGCGTTTGAGCCAAATCTGGGCCCCGCCGGCGGCTTCGGAGAGACGTCGGGCGTGGTAGAACGGACTGGGGCGGCCGACGAACGTTTTCAACAATCCGTCCAATTCCCGCTGAAACTCCGGATCTTTCTTGGCCAATTCGTATTCTTCGGCCAATTGATCGAGTGCGCGGGTCAGTGTTTCGGGGACGAAGCGGCCGCCGAATTCGCCGAATCGGCCTTTCGCATCGGGGACCGCCGCCGTCGCGGGCTGTTGGGAAGGAGCACTGCTCATCGTAGGTTTGCCAAAAAGGTATGCTTCCGTAGTCACTTCATCATCTTCACCCGGCCGTCCAAGTTGGTCAACGCGACGAAACCCAGCCCGATGCGATTCGGCCGAATTGCCGATGCGACGATACGGACCGTGATCGGTGTGGATTTTAGCGGTGCCGCCCAGTCCGGCAAAACGGCTTGGATCGCCGAACTTTCCGCCCCGGAGCCGCTGCGTCTGGCCGCCCCCGCCTCGGCGCGTCTGGCAAGTCGCTCGCCCCGTTTTCGACTGGTGTCGCTGCAGCCCCTGGGCAGGCCGGCCGGCGGTGACGACCGCGATCGGGTCAATCGCTACCTGGTGGACCGCATTGCATCACAATCGGAAACATTTTGGGGCTGCGATTTTCCCTTCGGATTGCCGATCGAGTTGGCGCTCGGTGACTGGCAGGGCCAATTGTCGTATGTCAGCGAGTTTGTCGGTTCGGCCAAGGAGTTCGGGCTGTCGCTGGTCGAGACGACCGAACGAGTGTTGGGAACCAAACATGTCCGCCGGACCACGGATCGGGAAACCCAGACGCCGTTTGATTGTTACCACTACCGAATCATCTACCAGACGTATCACGGCATGCGCGAGGTGCTGGCGGAGCTTGCCGACCATCCGAATGTGCTGGTGTTGCCGTTTCAGTATCCCACCGCCGGACGCGGCACGGCCTCTTCGATCCTGGTCGAAGCGTGCCCGTCGTCGACGCTGAAACGGTTGGGGCTGCCGCATCAACGCTACAAGCAGTCCGGCGGGAAGCCGCCCGAAGCAGTCCACCGGCGGACCCGGCGAACCATTTTGAAGACTGTTTCGAACTACGTCGACATTTCGTCGCATCGCCGCCGGGTGATCATGCAGGACCCCGGGGGCGATGCGCTCGACGCGGTGCTGGCCGGCCTGGGAGCCTGGCTGGGGTTCTCGCGTGCCGATCATGCCGCGATTGAGAGTCACCCGCGTTATGCTCGCGAGGGGTTTGTGTATTGTTAGGGGTGGGGGAAGCCTCCTGCTTGCCGTCGGCATCAGGGGCAGACGCAAGCTGGAAGCTTACGCCACGGAACGCAAGCTGGAAGCTTACGCCACTGTTCGCAAGCTGGAAGCTTACGCCACTGTTCGCAAGCTGGAAGCTTACGCCACTGTTCGCAAGCTGGAAGCTTACGCCACGGATTGAATGACGATGCCGGAGTTGCCTGAAGTCGAAACGATGTGTCGCGGGGTGCAGCCGATGGTGGGGCACCGGATTCGCGCTGCCGAGCGTCCGCCGTGCGCACGGAGGCCGATTTTGTTTGAGCCTTCGATCGCTCGGTTCGATCAACGCGTCCGCGATCGGCTGATCACCGGCATCGATCGGCTGGGCAAACGTGTGATCATCGAACTGGAGGACGCGCAAGCGATCGTGATCGAACCGCGGATGACGGGGCTGGTGTTGTTGAGCGATCCGCCGGGGCCGGAGCATCTGCGTTTGCGGTTGATTCTCGACGGTGACGACGTTCAGGAGATGCTGTTTTGGGATCGGCGGGGGCTGGGCACCGTGCGATTGCTGACGGCGAACCAATTGCAGCGTGACGTCCGCGATCGGTTGGGGCCGGACGCCACCCGGATCAGCGCCGCACAGCTTCGTGAAACGCTGCAACACAGTCGCCGCGTGATCAAGGTCGCTCTGCTCGACCAAGCCGCGGTGGCGGGGATCGGAAACCTGTACGCGGCCGAGATTCTGTTCGTCGCCGGGGTCGATCCACGCACCCGTTGTGACAAGCTGAGCCGGCCGCAGTGGGAACGCATTCACGCCGGGATCGGACTCGTGTTGGGGGAGGCGATTGAGCATGAGGGCAGCACGCTGTCGGACGGGACGTATCGCAACGCGCTGAACAACGAAGGCAGCTATCAAAACTACCATCGGGTCTACGATCGGGCCGGTTTGGGATGCGGACGCTGCGCCGTCGGTGTGATTCGCCGAATCGTCCAGGGGCAACGGAGCACGTTTTTTTGTCCGATTTGCCAGCGGAAAACGGGACGACACGGTACGGTCGGCGAAATCGAAGTTTCGCAATCGGTGGCGGACGCGGTACAATCGTGAACCGAGCACTCTCGCTTCAGCGGCTGTAAACGCACCCTGGCTGAGCGGCTGTCGGGCCACCACCCTCTCCTTTCGGATTCATGATGCCGATTTCATCCAACCGCCGCGACTGGTTTCGCAAGACCGCCCTTCTCGCCGCCGGCGGTTCGCTCGCCGGGTCGCTGCTCGGTCAGCGGGCGTGTGACGCGGCGGCTCGGAACCCGTCATGGGAAACGGCGACGCAAAAGGCTTTGGCGTGGCTCGCGCGGACTCAATCCTCGCGTGGGCATTGGAACACGCAGGTCTATCCGACCGCGATGGCCGCGCTGGCCGGAACGGCGATGATCGGCAGTGGATCGACGACCACCCAGGGACCCTATGCCAAGGAGATCGCCAGGACGTCGGATTACTTGATCAGCAAGAGCCGCGACAACGGCCTGATCGGCGACCCCACGAGCGACCAGCGCTACACCTATGGGCATGGGTTCGCGATGCTGTTCTTGTCGCAGGTGCTCGGCGAAGAGGGTTTGTTGGATCGTCGACGCGAGATCGTGGACGTGCTGACGCGGGCGGTCGAGTTCAGCGGCAATGCCCAGACGGCGGCCGGCGGTTGGGGCTACGTGTCGGCGGCCGAGGGCAACGATTTTGATGAAGGGTCGACGACGATCACGCAAGTCCAAGGGCTGCGTGGTTGCCGCAACGCCGGCATCCCCGTCAGCGGTGACGTGATCGAGCGTGCCAAGGAATACATTTACGGCTGCAAGAACAAGGACGGTGGGATCAGTTACAGCAGCCGTCAGCGCGGCAATAGTCGACCGGCGATCACCGCCGCCGCCCTGGCAGCACTCTACAACGCCGGCGATTACGACAGCGAGCATGTTCCGGAAATGCTCGAGTACACCAAGAAGGAATTGCACGGCATCAGCGACGGTGCCCGCGCGTTCGGCCACTGGCATTACACGTACCTGTATTACAGCCAAGTGGTCTACCGTCAGGGCGATGAATTATGGCAGCCGTTCCGCACCAAGTTGTACGAACGCATCACCAGTCAGCAGCGTCCCGACGGAAACTGGGAAGGCCAAATCCATCCGGTCTATGTGACCGCCTGCAATCTGATCATGTTGCAGTTGGATTACGGCTATCTGCCGATCTATCAAAGGTAGCAATTGTCTTTCGAGCAATTGTCTTTCGAGCAACCGCGAACCAACTCGATTGTTGCAAATCGCGGTAGGGCGAGTCGGCCGGCAATGCTTGCATCAGATACTGATCCGCCGCTCGCAAATTGTGATACGGCAGCGACGGAAAGAGATGGTGCAGTGCGTGAAAGCGAATCGAAAACGGATAGAGCAGCCAGGTAAAGAAATCGCGGCCGGTGAAATTACAAGAATCGTGCATGTGATCCGACGGCGTCATCTTTGTGCCATCGCTTTCGAAATGATGATCGGCGAGCAATCGCAATTGATTGAGCAACAGGACGCTGATGCCGAGCGAGTAGAGCATCGGAATTCGCGTCCATTGATTGATGCCCAGCAAGACGAGCGCAGGAATCAAGGTGGCACGGATGCACGTCAGTATCTCGACCGCCGTGATGCGGCGACGATCAGCCTTGGAAACTCTTCGCACGTAGTAGGGATTCATCATCAGCGATGAACAACGGGTCAAAACGAATGTGCGCAGCTTGGGATGCAAAAACGTAAGCGGAGTGATGATGAACCGCGCGGTCACGATAATTGGAAACACCAACACCAACAGCGTGTAGCCAAACATGCTGGTCCAGTTGCCGCGGCGGAAGCAATTGACGATGTATTCCGGGTCTTGCTTCGTGCCGTACAGGCGATGCGTATGATGATCACGGTGGTGTGCCGAAAAGAACGGCGAGGGGGCCAACATCATGACGCCGGCGATCAGATTCCAAGCGACCTTGTACGCCCGCATTTCATGCTCGCCCAAATGGGCGACTTCATGAACCAGTGATCCGGCGCGGTAAAGCCAAAACACGGCGATCGGAAACGCGATGATTTGGTAGACCGACCAGGCTTCGGCGGTCAGATAGACCGCCGCCGCGGTGTACGCCAACGCGATGCTGCCCAAGAAATCTCGCCAGTAGATCCACGATGAAACGCGAAAGTAATCGACATCGGCGTCGCGTAATGCGACTTTTGAATCATGCACCCACTGCTCTGAACAAGCATCCATCGACATCTCCAGCTGGTCGGTCCGGCCGCAGCCTTGGGAACAGGCCCGCGTCCAGGTGAAGCCGGTAGCCTAGGCGATCGTTGCACGATTGTAGAGACGAACTTGGACGTTCAGCGCCGAATGTTTGTTGCACTGTCAAGCTGGGCGATGCCGTGTCGTCGAAGTGATGGTTTACTTTGTGCGGGTTGTTTTGGTGTGGTGACCTTGACCATCGGGCGTGGGTCGAAACCGCTACAGCGGACGCTGGGGCGTTCGGTCGGGTTCGGTGGTTTGCAATTGCACCATGTCTCGGTAGCGGCCTCCACCGGCGACGAGTTGCTCGTGCGTGCCGACTTCGGCGATGCGGCCGTCTTCCAGGACGACGATCTTGTCGGCGTTACGGATCGTGCTCAAGCGATGGGCGATCACCAGGGAGGTCCGGTTTTGGAGCAGTTCTTCGAGTGAACGTTGGATCATTTGTTCGCTCTCGCTGTCCAGGTTGCTGGTCGCTTCGTCGAGGATCAGGATCTTGGGGTCGGCAAGGATGGCGCGGGCGATCGCCAGGCGTTGGCGTTGTCCGCCGGAGAGTTTGACGCCGCGTTCGCCGATCACGCTGTCGTAACCTTTGGGGAGTTTTTCGATAAACTCGTGTGCCGCAGCCGCCCGCGCCGCGGCGATGATTTCGGCGTCCTCGCAATCACGTCTGGCATAGGCGATGTTGTCGGCGATCGTCCCGTCAAACAAGAACACCTCCTGTTCGACAATCCCCAGCAAGCTGCGGTAGGAGTCCAGGTTGATCCCGCGCAGGTCTCTGCCATCGAGTCGGATGCTGCCTTCGGCGGGATCATAAAACCGGGCGATCAAATTCGTCAGCGTCGTCTTTCCCGCACCGCTGCGACCGACCAGGGCGACGGTTTGGCCCGCTGCGATTTCGAGCGAGATGTTTTGCAGCACGTTGGTGTCGGTGCCGGGATAGCGAAAGGACAGGTCGTTGATCGTGAGACTGCCGGCGGTCGAGGCTTTGTTGACATGGACGGCGTCGGGGTTGGTCGGCAGTTCGCTGTCGACTTCCATCACGTCCAGGATGCGATCCAGACCGGCGAGGTTGTTTTGAAACCCGACGGCGCTGCCGGCGATGGTCGCCAGCGGATCGAGCAACATGGTCAGGTAGACGAGAAACATCATCAGGTCACCGAGCGTCAGCGCGCCGTGGATGATTTGATAGCCGCCATAGAGCAAGAGGCCGGTCGAGGCGAGCGGGATGATGACTTCCCAGATCGTTTCGATGATTCGGGTCCACCACCAGGTGAAGAGTTGTTGACGGACCAGGAAGCCGCCTTCGCGAACAAATTTTGCCGATTCGCGACGCGAGCGAGAAAAGGTCCGCACGACACGGATCCCGCCAAACGTTTCGGTCGCATTGGCGTCGATCTTTTGCCGCTGTTTGCGGATGTCGCGGTACAGCGGCCGGATGCGATTGATCCAGGTTCGGTGCGTGACCCAGACAATCGGCAGCAACAGCAAGCCGCCGACCATCAGTTTCCAGTCGACGAAAATCAGGATGATCAGGCTGCCGACGAACTGGATGATCGCCCGCCAGGGGTTGTACAGCATCGAAAAAATCAGATCGGCAACGCCCCCGGCGTCTTCGCGGATCAGGCTGGCGACGCCGCCGGATTTCAAGTCATACACGCGTCCCAGCGGCAGCCGGATCGCATGGTCAAAGACTTTGCGGCGGATGGTGATTTGCGATTGATTGACCGCTTTGGTGGCGGTCCAACGGCTGAACAGATGGACGATCGTCGCCAGAATCGTCATCACGACCACGGCGGCGGCGATCCATAGCAATCGCTGCATCTTGTCGGTCGGCCAATCGAACTCGGCGAGCCAGGACGGTAGCGGTTTGGGCGGGTCGGTCAGGACGCAATCGATCGCCAGTTTGGTGCCGACCGGCGGTATCAGACGCAATCCGATCGCGATGCTGAGGAAGAATAGGGCGACGACGATTTGTCGACGGTGCGGCCCGATCAGTTTCCAGAATTCGCGGATCAGTTCCCAAAAACCACGCTCACGCGTGCCCAGTTTTACGGCGCTGCGGGCGGCACCATGATGGCCTGTGGGGCGAACTTTCTCGGCATTTCGCTGGCGAACCGTCTGGCGATAGTCGTCAAATCGGTGGCGGCTAGGCAGTGTAGGCATGCACTATTGGTAGCGCCGAAGCCGGCCGATGACAAGGTGCGGTCGCTAAATTGGGCAACGCGGTGAAGCATGAGCGGCCAGTGCCTGACGAGGTAGGGGCGGCACAACGCCAGCCTCTCCGGTGCCCCGTCTGAACCAAAACACCGGAGCGCTCTCGCCCCACCGCTCATTCATGTTTCACCGTGTTGTCAAACGGGATGGAAGCCAGGGTGCGGGCAATCCGCCAGACCCCCGGCTCGATGCGATACATCGGCAGGTCGTGTTGTCTCGATAGCTGGTCGAGGAAGCGATCGCCGCCTTCACGCAGGTCGATGATCAACGTGATGTCTTTCTTTGCAATCCACCCCGCCAGCCCGGAGACGTTTCGACGATCCAGCAGGTCGTAGAAGTAGCGGCGATCGGTCCTGAAATCCTCACCGCGATGAAACCACGCGAACGCTTCGACGTAAGGGTCCGACCAGAATACGCCTTGGCGAATCAACCAGTAGTGCTGAGTCGATTCCTGGGCCAACAGCAACGCGCGGTCGGACGGTTGCAGATAATGGGGACGCAAATCGGCCAGCGTGCGGTTCGAAGGGATCGCTTGCCAGTTCGCCCGACGCTTCTTCATGCCGGCGATTTCGATATCCAGCAAACTGTTCAATCCACGTATCCGGTTGAGCGGCGTCGCGGTTTCAAAACGGAACGCCACCGCAGAGACGATGATGAAGACGAACACAGCCGTGCCGAACTCACGTCGTCCGCGGCGCGGCATGCAACTCGCGATGGCCGAAGCCACCACGGCGATCGCGATCGGGTAGGCAAACCAATGCAGCCGCTCATAACCGGCTGCATAATGCGGAAACCGCGTCAAGAAGATGCCCGAGACCAACCACATGGCCCAAAGCATGCCGGTCGCGATCAGGCCGGATCCGAACAGGCGTCGTGTGCGACCGGTGCACTTACCGAGCAACACCCACACGCCGAGCACCAACAGGCCGAGATGCATCGTTGCCAGCAGCCCGCATCCGGTGATCAAAGCGTGCTTCAAATGAAATCGGTCACCGATCCACTCGGTCGTATCGCACGGCAACTCCGTTCCGGCAATCGTGTTGTAGAAACCGACCCAATAATGAATGGGCCGTTGGTCCAGCGATGCTTCGTAATCGATTTGAATGACTTGGCGAATCTGTTCGTGGTTGCTTTGCGCGTCGCCGATCAGAACGACGGTCACGCACAACAGCAAGGCCGCCAGGGCCAACGTGGCAGTGCGGCGAATGCCCGTTCGATCAACGGGGGTGACGAGAACACAAAACGGCGCGACGAGCAACAGCAGGTAGATCGCAGTCAGCGGATGGAAACGCAACAGGGCGGGCAGCAAGCCGAGCAGCGGAATTCCATATCGTGACTTGCCACCGATCCAACCCTGCGCAAGCCAAAGGGTCGCCGGGATCAGAAAGAACAACGCAATGTCTTTGTCGAGCAACAGATTGTTGGTGATGCGAAACGAGTAATTGAACGCGTTGAAGTTTCGATACCAGAGCAAGACCGGTCCCAACATCGCGATCAACACCAGCGGGTACGAAACCCGCTTGCCCGCCAGCGACCGCAATACCTCCGCCAGGCACAGCAGCACCGAGAACGCAACCGGGATGGTTGCATAGCGAAGCAAGACTTGATCGACCGCGATGCCGCTGGTGTGGGCGATCATGCTGGGCAACGAATGCCAGTAGTGCGACCTCCAGCGGGGCATCGGCTGGTCGACTTCCATCGCCGACATGCCGATCGATGAAACACGCAGTGATGCGTGCCGGAGCATGTCTTGTTGCTGCAGCAGAAACTGATGGATGTCGTTGGATCGGGGTGTGCGGTAAACACAAACCGAGAACACGATCAAGGTCAGGACCAACAGGCTGTGTCCGACCGGCCAATGGGGCGGCCCAGGGGGCGGCCCAGGGGAGTCACGGCTGAGTTGCGCCTCACGCCTGAATCCCGCGATCAGCACTCCGGCCGTCCAGACCAACAGGTACGTGTTCATCCCGAATCCGAGCAGGGAAGCGCTGAACGCTAGCAATCCGTGCAATGCGACGGCGGAGGTCATCGCGGCGAGATATCGCCGAATCAGCGAGCTGTGGCTGCCGATCCAGGACGGGGCGATCAGCCAGCCCAGGGCGACGAATCCCGTCCACGTCAGCTGAACGCGGACATCTGCCGAATTTCCCGGGCCGAGGACGAGTGTTGCGATCAGCAGCGTCGACTGGATCGCAAACAGCGGCATCAGATCGCGAAGTAGCGGCATGGTGGGCGAACGAAGACGTGAGGGGGAAGGGCCGGGGGGGGAGGTGCTATTGTGGCGAAGCGGGCTGGAAAAGGAACACCAACGTTGGACTGGCAATTTACGAATCGACCTCCCCTCGCTTCGCTCGACCCTCCTGCCAGCAGGGTGACTCTCAAGACTGCACGACTCAGAAGCGGCGGAAGGTGCGATGAAATTTTCATGGCCTTTGGGATCCAGGGGATGTTACACTGGACCGTCTCCTCGTTGGTCTCCGCATGTCTTTTCTTTCGGAGGGTGTCCATGCTGGATCTCGTCATCGCGACTTCGGTCATGATCTGTCTGTGTCTGGCGATCGGATGGTTGGTTGCGCTGCGGATGAAGCGTGAATCCCGTCTGTCCAGCGTGGTGTTGTGCGTTTCGGTGCTCTCGGCCGCCGGCTACGTGTACTTTTTCAATGGCATGTTGACGTGGGCGCGTTTCGTCCCGTTGACCGCCGCGATCGTGTGGACCAATTTTGCGCCGATCTTTTTGTGCGTGGCGTCCGCAGCGGCGTTGGCGATCCCCAATCGTCCGCTGTGGCGGCGCGGCGGATTGTCATTGGTGCTGGGCCTGTTCGCCACTGCGATGCTGTTGCAACCGATCGTCCAGCCGGTGATTCGCCCGGTGCGGCACAGCATGAACACGGTTTGGCTCGGGCGTGACGTGTGTCAACAATCCGGCAGCGTGACGTGCAGCCCCGCGGCGGCGGCAACGCTATTGAAGGCCAATGGAATTGATGCCGAAGAACACCAGTTGGTGCAATGGTGTTTGACCGACGCGCTCGGGACGACCTCGTTGGGTCTGTGGCGGGGGCTCCGCCTAGCGACCGCGAAGACGAACCTGGAGCCGGAAGTGATGGACGTGACGCTGGATGATCTGCTCAGCCGTGAACACCGCGACGACCTGTTCCCCTGCTTGATTCTGGTCGGGTTTCCCCGTTTCGGAACTGTGGCATCGCCCGAAGTCGAATCACGCTACATCAAGGAGTACGGTTGGCCGCGAGGATTTCGACACAGTGTCGTCTTGTACGGACCGGCGGAGGGTGGCGGAGTCGAAGTCGGTGATCCGTCGATTGGACGTGAGCGTTGGGCGAAACAGGATCTTGAAATTTTATGGCGTGGAGAAGCAGTACGATTGGTGCGTCGCGAATCTTAATTGTCAGCTTGATCGGATTGGCGACGATCGGCTGCGAGGTCGAAAACCGGCCGTCGATGCCGTCACAGCCGTCGGCCGGGACGCCACAACGTGAGCGACCGGCTTTGGCTGCCGATCAGGACGCTCGTCAGCATGCCGCCAAGACCGCAACGCCGACGAGCTTGCAGGAACAGCACCGCCAGCTTCAAATGGCGTTGAGAGCGGGCGATTGGGGTTTGGTGGAACGAATCGGTCGTCAAATGATCGAGCGATTTCCCGATGCGCCAGACGGTTATCGTTTGTCGGCACAGTTGTTGTCTTCGCAAGGCCGTCGCCAAGAAGCCGCGACCTATGTGCGAACGTTGTTGAAAATGGGCGTGGCCGACGCCCGTGAAGTGCTGAGCCTCATCGACGTTTCGACGCCGTTTCGAATCGTCTCGTTTGACCAATGGATCGATCCGTCCCAACCCGGGCTTTTCGCCTTGGGACAGGCGCGTCGAGCGTACGTCGCCGACAACGAGGTCGATGAAGCGTTGGCGATCCTCGAGACGCTCCGCCGAGAGTTCCCCGGTCATACGAGTGTGGAAGCGTTTTACGGACGTGTGCTTGCCGAAGCGAATCGTCTCACTGCCTTCGTGCGTTGGCTTGAAGACGTGCCCGATGGGATTGAGGGCCAGTCGGATTATTGGGTCGCCGTGGGGACCTGGCTGCAGGGGCTCGACCGGGATCGGGAGAGTATTGCGGCGCTGGCCAGGGCGGTTGAAATTGATCCCAGCGACCGCCGGGCGTTGCGTTTGATGATTGCCGCGTTGTCGCGCACTGGTCAGGATCAACGTGCCGCCGCCGTGCAAGCTTCGTTGTCAAAGCTGGATGCGGTGTTTCGCAAAGCCGCCCAGGCCGATGCCAATGACGCGTTGGAAATCGGCGCGGCCTTGGAGTCCCTGGTGCGGCCTTGGGAGGCACTGGGATGGTACAAAATCGCGACCGAGCGTGGAGCCGGCGGCGCGTCGCAATTGGAAAAGCTTCGGCTGCGCGCCGCGGCAGTTCGGAAATGGGAACGCGAATCGACCGCATCGCAAATCGCGCGGGCGCGGACCGAGAAATTGTTGGGGTTCGACCCCGGTGACTACCCGTTGCCCGAACCGTTGTTGGCGATCGAGCGTGACGCTTCGAAATCGGTGCCGGCCGACAAAAGCCCGCTGATGTTCCGTGATGTCGCCCACGCGTCCGGCATCCGCACGTCGTTCGTCAGCGACTACAATCTGCAAGAAGTGGATTTCTATCTGCATCAGGCCAACGGCGGAGGGTTGGCGCTGTTGGATTTCGATCGCGACGGCAAGCTTGATGTCTATGTCGTCCAGTCCGGTGGTGACCCGAACATCGCCAATGATTCACTGCCCAACGAGTTGTACCGACAAACCGCGCCGGTTGCGTTCACGCGGGTGGACCGCAATGCCCGATGTGACGGACGCGGTTACGGCCAAGGCGTTTGCGCGGCCGATGTCAATCAAGACGGGTTTGCCGATTTGTTGGTTGCCAACATCGGTCGCAATGAAGTGTTGATCAACCAGGGTGATGGAACCTTCCGCGACGTCACGTCGACGCATTTGCCTGCGGAATCAAAATGGACGTCCTGCATCGGCGTCGGCGATCTGGACGGGGACCAGATTCCCGATCTGGTGGAGGTGAACTATGTCGATGATCCCGCGGTGTTCGAGAGAAAGTGTCAGGGAGAACTCATTGCCTGTGTGCCGCAAAGTTTTCGTCCGGCGGTGGATCGTTTTTTGAAGGCGGACCGGCGGGGACGATTCAGTCAAGCGGCTTCGCTGGTCGGTGATGCGGTTCAGCCCAACTACGGATTCGGTCTGGTCATCGCGGACTTTGACGGCCGGCCGGGAAACGAGGTCTTCGTCGGTAACGATGGCGACTTGAATCAGTACTATCGCGGCGGGCTGTCGTCGGGTTCGCCATTGGACGAAATGGCCGGCATCAGCGGCTTGGCTGTCGGTGCGTCGGGGGTGGCGGCTGCCTGTATGGGAATCGCCTCGGGAGACTTTGATCGCGCAGGACGATTGGATCTCGCGATCACGAATTTTTACAAGGAGCCCATGAATCTGTTTTTGCAAAGTCCCTCGGGGGCGTTTGTCGATGACGCGATGCGGCGCGGATTGGATGTCTCCAGCCGTAGCGTGCTGGGGTTTGGTTGCCAGGCTGCGGATCTCGACAACGATGGTTGGTTGGATCTGGCGGTGCTGAACGGTCATTTGTATGACTACCGACAGCAGGGCATTCCGTTTCGAATGCCGCCGCAGTTGTTTCGCGGATCGCCGAAACGCTTCGAGCTGGAACAGGTCAGCGAGGACGCATCGTATTTTGCCGTCAAGCGACTCGGACGCACGTTGGTCCAGGGGGATCTGGATCGGGACGGACGTGTGGACATGGTGGCCAATCACCTGGATGCACCCGTCGCGCTGCTGTTGAACCAGTCAAAAGCGGGGAACTGGTTGCAGGTGCAGTTGGTTGGTCGAATGAGCGAACGCGATGCTGTGGGGGCGATCGTCGAGATTCAATACCAGGGCGAGACGTTTTCGTCGTGGATGACCGGTGGTGATGGATACATGTGTTCCAACGAACCACTGTTGCACTTCGGCATCGCCGGTCATCGGTCCATCGATCAGTTGACGGTTCGCTGGCCCAACGGCGACCGCCAGACCTTTGACGACGTGCCGATCAATCGTCGCGTGTTGTTGATCGAGGGATTGGGGGACGTTTTCTCGGATCGTTGAAAGAGCATGTTGGTATTGCGCTAAAGCCTGGGGGCCGGCGTGCGCGGACTACAACTTTCGTGCTTCGGTGGCGAGTTTGGCGAGTCTCGCGGTGAGTTCGTTTTCGAGTGATTGCATCAGCGGGTCACGCTGGCCTTTGGGGGCCCGTTGCGTGTCGACTTCGATGGCCGGTGCGAACTCGATGACCGCCTTCAACGGAATCGTGTGATCGGCGTTTCCATTGACGGTTTCTTGCATCCGCTGGATGGTTTCGACGATGCGGGTGTCGGTCACCTGATCGGGCATCAGGTAGCTGTCGGGATAGGACGAGAGGTCTTGGGCAAAGTCGGCGGCGAGGACACAGCGTTTCAATTCGGTCGCGGTGGAGCGATCGGCGCCGTTGTCGAAATAGCGAGAGGACGCGGTGGAGCGAATCAGCCGGACTCGTTCGCGGGTTTCCTGGGAGGGTTGATCCAGTTTCATCTGGGCTTCGGTGGACGAGAGGACGTGTTCGATCAAGTTGTCTCGTCGGGTCGATAAATCGCCGCCGTTGCAATGGCCGAAGTACTGGACTTCTTTGAGTGCCAAGAGGGCTTCGGCGAGTTGAAGGGTGCGTTCTCGGATGCTGCGGCGGGGCATCAGTTTCCAACCGAGGCGCTGTTCGAATTGGTCCAGTTGCTGCGTCGCCCAGCGGTCGATGTTTTCCAGGCACAGGTATTTGATCGCGACCGGATGGACCACGACTTTTCCGCTGCCCGAGGCGGCGGATTGGGCCGGGTCGGCGTGACGTTTGGCACGGCGTTTGGCGGCGGTCCGGGCGATGAAGGCGACGCCATCGAGCAACGGTTTTAACTGGTCATTGGTGCGGTTGGTGGTGCCTTCGGGGAAGATGATCAACGGCCGTCGGCCTTCGACCAGGATGTCGATCGCGGTTTCGAGTGATTGCCGATCGTTGCCTTCGCGGAAAATGCTGAACGCCCCCATGCGTCGCAACGCGAAACGGTCGAAACGGCCTTCGTTAAACAGGTGCCAGGACGCCATCGCGTGCACATGGATGCCCAGTTGTCGTGCCGGCCAACCCATGACCAGCGGATCGGCGTAGCGGCAGTGATTCGGCGCCAGTAGCACGCCGTGTTCGGCATCCAGGGACTGCTTGAGGTGCTCGGTGCCACGCAGTTCGTAGTCGACCACGCCTTCTTTGCGTTTCAAATAGCGATCGTACAAACGCAGCCGCTGAATGAGCCAGGGCCACAGCGTGCCTCGGAAAGGAGGGACGAATTCATACGGACGCTCGAAAACGACGGTCATCGGCGTGGTGCAATCTGGGTCGGAGGCGGGAATTTGGCGGACACGGGTTCGACGCGTCGGCGCACGCGCGTTGCGAACGGTTCGATGTTTGTGATCGAGAGTTTAGAGAGCCCGACCGCCGCTGGCCATTACGGTCCCGTGACACGGCCGAGGAAAACCCCCAGCCCGACCGCCACGATAAAGAAGGCGACCAGGAGGGCGGCGATCAGCACTTTGTCGACGCCTTTTTCTTTGGCCGGCTTTCGGCTATCGGCTCGATGCACATCGGATTCATTTCCGACGTGAACGCTGGAACGCCCATCGCTGCGTTCGGGGTAGTGCTGTCGCTTGCCGATCGCCGATTTCGGTTTCGCGGCCGGGGTTTGCCGAGCGGTCGCCCCGCCGTAGCCCGATTCGACCTGCAGGTCTAAGAAGCTGTTGTCATTGAAGTCGATCGTGGAGCGTTTCACGTTGACCATCTTTCCGCTGTCGTTGGCGCTCAACCCTTCGCCGCGGATCAGGCGACTGCGGCTGCTGGCCAGTGTGTCGTCGTTCTTGTTGGACAGCGTGTCGCCGCCCTGGTTGGGTCTGACGTCGTTATCGTCCAGCGAGATCGATGACGACCCGTCCGCGTCGAGGTCGGGCAGATCGCCCAGCCCGATGGTGACTTTTTGGCCGCGGGGGACTTTGGCGACGAATCGCTCCAGGACTTCGGCCACGTCGGTCGCCGATTGATAGCGATACTTGGGATCCTTTTGGATCATCTTGACGCAAATGCCCTCCAGTTCGCCGGGGACATTCCGCCGGATTTCGCGGATCGGTTTGGGCATCTCTTTTTGATGCATCGCGATCCGCTGGGCCAAGGTGCCTTGGTTGAACGGCGGTTGGCCGGTCAACAGAAAGTACATCGTGCATCCGAGTCCATAGATGTCGGCACGATGATCGACGGTATGGCTGTTGAGGGCTTGTTCGGGGGCGAGGTAATCTGCGGTGCCGAGGACGTTTTCGTTGTTGGCCACGGTCAGCGATTCGTCTTCCTCGGCCCCCATCAGCGCAAGCCCCATGTCGAGCAGGCGGACGGTATGGGAGGAATCGAGCAGCAGGTTGGCCGGTTTGACATCGCGGTGGATCACGCCTTTGGAATGGGCGTGTGCCAGTCCGCGGGCGGCTTGCCCGATCACTTCGGCCGCCGTTGAGGGATCGAGCGCGCCGTCGCGTTTGACCAGCGCTTGCAAATCCAGGCCGTCGACGTATTCCATCACGATGTAGTGCACATCGCCTTCGTTGTCGATGTCGTAGGCCAGAACAATATTCGGGTGATTCAGCGACGCGATCGCTTTGGCTTCGAGTTGAAACCTGGCCAGATAAGACGAATCCGAGACGCGTTTCTTCGGCAACACTTTGATCGCGCGACGATCATGCAGCTTGGTGTGTTCGGCCAGATAGACGCTGCTCATTCCACCGGTGCCGATGTGACCGAGCAGTTTGTACTTGCCTAAGAAGAAACCCTTGTATTTTCCGTTGAGTAGCTTTTCGTTGTGCCACTCGGTCAGCAATCCGTTCTTGACGAACAACCGGGCCAGCGTCTTTGCGTCTGGCGGCAACCCGCCGTCGTAGTGTTCGCGAACCTTCTCCAACAACCGCTTCATTTTGACTGGATCAACCAGGCGGCTTTTCTCGACCAGCTCAAGAAATTTTTTGGGCGACGGTTCCGACATAAGTGACCGTGTTGGTGGTCTGGCAGCACCAGGATTCGTGGTGCAGTGTGCCAGATTTTCCAGGGTATCAATTTTGGCGAGACGAGAAGTCTACGCAACTTGCGGACCTGATTGGAGAGGAACGCGGAAAATCGGAAAACGATTTTCACAAATAAAGTTGCTGCGACGTCCAGGCACGCCCAACTCGTATGGTAACCGCATCGACGGCAACAATCACACCAAACAGAGGGAATCTGACGCGGTAAATGTCACGCGAGGTTTGGTTTTAGCGGTTGGAGTGGGCCGGGGATGGAGGTCTCGTCGCCTTGAGAATTCGTCCGGTCACGTTTCCCTGGGGTGCTCAAGAACGCCTTGGGGCGGATAATGCACGTTGTCTTTCTGTCTGCCTGACCCTTCACCACCCCTCTCGAATCCGTTGGTTTGGATGCATCGAAGTACTGGCCGAAAACTGATTCTCGGCGTGATGGCCAAGTACTGGGCGTCGGGACAGGTGAAAACCCGGCTGGGTGCCACCATCGGTATGCCCCAAGCCGCTGACGTGCATCGGGCGTTCTGCCAGCATCTGGCCACGCAGCTGGCCGCCGTCGCGGAGGAGCGTTCGTTTGTGATCACGCCCCGGGACCGCCAGGCGGACTTTGCAGCCTTGTTGCCCGAGGGCTGGGGGATCCGGTTCCAGGGCGAAGGTGAGCTGGGGTGCCGGATGAAAGCGTGGTTCATGCAAGCCACCGAATCGGATGTCGATGCGGTACTGATCGGTGCCGATTGCCCCCTGCTGGAAGCTGCGGTCGTCGACCGGGCCGGAGAATTGCTCGGAGAGCATGACGTGGTTCTGGGGCCGGCGATCGACGGCGGTTATTACTTGATCGGTTTGCGAGGCCCGTGGCGGAACGTGTATCAGGGGTTGATGGAGCAGATGCCTTGGAGCAGTGATTCGGTGTTCGATCTGACGTGTCTCCGCGCCGAGCAGGCAGGGTTACGTGTGGCAACGTTACCCCCGATGGAAGATGTCGACACGATCACGGAGTTACAGCACTTGGTGAATCAATTGAAGCAGTGCGGAGGCGAGACGCGTTACCCGTCACTCTATCGGACAGTCGAACAAGCAGTTTCGCAGCGGGGAATGGCATGAAGACGGACGTGGTGGTGATTGGCGCCGGTGCCATCGGTTTGACAGTGGCCTATGAATTGGCCCGCCGCGGCCGAACGGTGACGGTCATCGATCGGGACCGATTGGTCGCCATGGAAACCGATGCGTGTTCGATCCGCACGCCGTTTCGCTCCGCCACGTCGTGGGCTGCGGCAGGCATTCTTCCACCGGCCAATCTCGACAGTGCGACCGACCCGATGGATCGACTGCGTGGGCTCAGTCACCGGCTGTTTCCCGAGCTGGTGGAACGGTTGAAGGCGGAGTCCGGTGTGGATGCACAGCTGGCGCGTTGCGGTGGATGGTATCTGTCGGACACGGCCGGTGAGACCGCATCGATGGTGGGCATGGTTTCGTTCTGGCGTGAGTTGTCGATCGAGTGTCAGGAGAGGTCGCTCGGGGAATTGAGTTCAGCCGAGCCGGCGCTGGCGAGTTGGGCCGAGCGCGCGCCGCGTGCCAGGGCCTGGTGGGTGCCCGATGAATACCAGATTTGTCCGCCGCTGTTCTTGCAAGCCTTGATCGGTGCCTGTGATCGATTGGGGGTGACGTTCCTGGATCAATCGAGTGTGGTTGATCTCAGCGAGGTCGGATCGGACGTGACGATTTCGGTGCAAGGGCGGCATCAGCCGCGGCGTCAGGTGAACGCCGGGCAGGTGGTTGTTTGTGGCGGCACGTGGAGCGGATTGATGGCCGAGCGGTTGAAGCTGGCGACCAGCCTGGTGCCGGTCCGCGGTCAGGTGTTGCTGCTGAAAACCGAGACGCCGGTTCTGTCGAGTGTGATCAATTTGGGTCAACGCTATTTTGTTCCACGACGTGACGGTGCCGTGCTGGTCGGATCGTGCGAAGAAGAGGTGGGGTTTCAACGCGGGACGACGCCGGGAATGCTGGCGGAGTTTCGCGAATTCGCCCACCGGGTTTGTCCGCCGCTGAAACGAGCACGAGAGCTTGGTGCCTGGTCCGGTCTGCGTCCGTTGACGTTTGACGGATTCCCGATCTGTGGCAAGTTGCCCGATAGCGATTCGATCTTTGTTGCGACGGGACATTTCCGCAGCGGCATTCATCTTTCGCCGGGGACCGCCACGTGCCTGGCTGACGTGATGGCGGGTGACCAACCGCCGATCGACCTGCAGCCGTTTTCCGTTGGCAAACAGCAGAAGCGAACGAAAAAGGTGTCCGACACCTTTTTGGTTGACTAGGCAATTTTGCGGCGGTAGGATTCCCGCTTCGCTGGCGGGAGGAGTGGCAATGGGACGACCCAAACGGGCCGATGAGGCGGGCGGCGTGTATCACATGCTCAATCGCGCTAACCGGCGGGATGAAATCTTCCACAAGGAAGCTGACTACGTGGCCTTTGAGGAGATCTTACGGCAAGCTGTCGAGCGTTCCAAAATCAAGCTGTACAGCTACTGCGTGATGCCAAATCACTGGCACCTCGTTGTCAGCCCCGAGGTCGACGGAGAAATGGGACGCTTCGGCCAATGGCTCTGCTTGACCCATACCCAGCGCTATCACGCCCACTATGAGTCCACCGGTGAAGGGCACCTCTATCAAGGGCGTTTTAAGTCATTTCCCGTGCAATGTGATGAGCACTTTTTGACACTTTGCCGTTACGTCGAACGCAACCCGCTGTCCGGAAATCTTTGTCAGCACGCGGAGCAGTGGAGGTGGAGCAGTCTCTGGCGATGGCGGCATGGATCGTCCCAAGAAAAGAGTCTACTTGCCTCCTGGCCGATTCCCAGGAAGTCTGGATGGACCCAATGGGTGTCGATGGAGTTTTCCGAGAAGGAGCGACAACAACTTCATTGGTGCATCAAGCGGGGAGTGCCATTCGGCGATGAAACCTGGGTCGAATCGACCGCCCGCCGACTCGACCTGGAATCAACCATGCGTCCACGTGGACGCCCACGTAAGTTTCCTATTTAGCCAAAAAGGTGTCGGACACCTTTTAATGGAGATGTGATGACTGAAACGACCGCGACATTGGAACCGCCTGGATCGATCGCCGTGATCGGTGCCGGGCCGCTGGGCATCGAAGCGGCACTCTACGGTCGCTTTCTCGGCTATGACGTGACGTTGTTTGAGGCGGTGGGGGTGGCCCATTGGATCGCCGAAAAGCGTGACGAGCCGATCCCGATGATGCCCGATCGATGTGTTTCACCGTTGGCCAGGGGGGCGTTGCAAGCTCAGGCCGGCGACGCCGACCCCCAACCGCTGCCGTTGTCGATCGGCGAATGGATCGACCGGGTCTGGTTGCCGTTGACGGAAACCGATCTGTTGCGCGGTCGCCTCCGCTGCCCCGTGCGTGTGACGGCGATGGGGCTGGTGTCTGCCGATGCGGGGGACGATGCGGAGGACGAAGCGGTCGCAGAAACGGGGGAGGATGACGACGTGCCGCCTGATTTTCAGCTGACGTTCGACGACGGGACGTCGGCCGACTTTGAAGCCGTCATCGTGGCAACCGGCGCCGAAAGCGAGGAAATCAGCCGGTCGTTTCCTCTGCCCGCGGATTACCTGTTTGCGGTCGGCCGGCAGACAACGGGAGATGCCGAAGTCGACTTTTGGGGCGGGCTGAAAGAAATCGTGGCCGTCTACGCCTCGCTGGGCGGGCGGGCCGATCTGGACCTGTATCAGCCGCGGCGCGGATGAGACTGCACTTGATTTATCGGACGATTTAGGCGAGATAAAGCGGTAGCCGGACCGGCGTCCAGGACCGTTCGATCGCGTCGCATCCTACGGCCGAGTTCAACCGACGAATGGATCCAATGGTAAAACCCGTGTTTCGCGTTTCAGTCTGTTTCGCCGCGTTTGTGCTGTCACACTGCACAGCTATCGCCCACGCACAATCGCCGCCGCAGGGGCATTCGGTCTATCGCAACCCTGTGGCGACGGTTCCTGAAAGTCCGCCATCGGTCGAACGTATCAGTGACACGACTGTCGATAGCACGACTGTCGATGCGTTCCCTGCCTTGTTGGTTTCCGAAGACGCCGCGGCGGACGACGGACAGGCAGCGGGAGGAACGTTGGCCGGGCCGGTCGTGACCACCGTCAGTTCGTTGCTGGTGGTGCTGGCCGTTTTCGGCGGACTGGTTTGGATTTCACGTCGCTACGGTTCGTCTCGAACGCTCGCCGGCGCGTTGCCGGAGGATGTGCTGCGAAATCTCGGCAGTGCGGCGATCGACGCCAAGACGCGCGTGACGTTTCTGAAGGTGGGGGCTCGAATTCTGGTCATCGGGCAGACCCCGAGTGGTGACCCCCAGACCCTTTCGGAGATCACCGAACCGGACGAGGTCGCTCGACTGACCAATCGGTGTTTGGGGCGACCGGAGATTGTTGGACGACGGACCGGGTATCCCGGCGGGATGGATCGGGGTGGCGTGGAGTCGTCGCGTCGCGATTTGGCCGCCGGATGAGTTGGGCGATTCTGGCCGTCGCGATTCTGTTGTTGGTCGGTGCCGTCTTGCGGCAATCGATCGCTGCATTGCGGGTGCTGTTCATTCCGGGGTCGGTGGTTGCCGGGTTTGTCGGGTTGTTGACGGTCACGTTGCTGGGGCGATGGGGGGGCGACGTCGTCGCGGCGAAGACGGCGGAGGTCAATGCGACGCTGGCCAGTTGGCCGGGACCGCTGATCGCCGTGGTGTTTGCGGCGATGATGTTGCAGCAATCCGGCGGCAGCCCACGACCGCACGATGATTCCACCGCGCGACGCGTCGGCCGCCAGGGATTGATGGTCTGGATCATCGTGCTCGGCGAGACGATGGTCGGATTGTGGGCGACTTGGTTGTTGATCCAACCGCTGTATGACGTGCCCAATTCGTTTGGCATGTTGATCGAAACGGGGTTTGCCGGTGGTCACGGCACGGCGGCGGCGATGGGGCAAGTGTTCAGCAGCCCGCAAGTCGGCTTGGAGGCCGGTTTGGATCTGGGGTTGCTGATGGCGACGTGCGGGCTGGTCTATGGTGTCGTCAGCGGCATTTTCTGGATCAACGTGGCCGCGCACCTGGGATGGTTGCGCGGTGATTCGGCGGAATCTTCGTCACCGAGGGTGTCGCAGGAAAAGCAGCCGATCGGGTTTCAGACCACTTCATCGGACGCGATTGACCCGCTGCTGTTGCAGATCGTCTGGGTCGCTTTGGCCGTCGGGGTGGGAATGCTGATGCAAGCGGCCGTGCTGGGGCTGGCCGGGCAAGTCGACGTGGCGCTCGGTGCCGGGGCCGCATCAGGGGCGAAGGGCGCCGACGCAGAGTTGTCCAAGCGGATGGCGGCGAGCAACGTGATGGATTTCCCGCTGTTCATCTACACGATGTTCGGCGGCTGGCTGGTTCGCCGGGTCCTGCGTGCTCTGGGGCAATCTCATCGTGTCGATTCGGCGACCATCGAGCGGCTCAGTTCGACGGCGATGGAGGTGTTGGTGGTCGCCGCGATCACCTCGTTGAAGCTGAGTGCGGTGGCGGCACTGATCGGGCCGTTTTCGATTTTGTTTGTTTGTGGGGCAATTTGGACCGCGATCTGTTTGATGGTCCTGTCGCGCTGGGTATTGCCTGGAAAGCATTGGTTTCCACTTGCGTTGATCAACTACGGCATGTCGACCGGTACAACGGCGACGGGGTTTGTGTTGTTGCGAGTCGTTGATCCGGAGTTGAAAACGGGGGCGGCGAGTGACTATGCGCTCGCGGCGCCGTTGTCGGCGCCGTTTATCGGTGGCGGGATTTTGACGATCGCGCTACCGCTGGTGCTGTTGGAACGCGTGTCGATCGCGTGGCCGGCGTTGGGGGTCGGTGCGGTCGTCTTGGTGCTCGTTTTGGTGGGGCGGCACTTGGGGCGTGCGAAGCGTTAGGGCGAGGTATTGGGGAAATCGTGGCGGGGATGTTGTCGGCTGCCGCGAGGCGGCGGGGAACGCAAGCTGGAAGCTTACGCCACGGGTGGGGAGCGCAAGCTGGAAGCTTACGCCACGGGTGGAGGTCGCAAGCTGGAAGCTTACGCCACGGGGAGGCTGGCGAACGGTCCTTCGCGAAGGGGAGCCGGACGGTTAGAACATGTCGATGAGTTTCCCTATCCGTTGGAGATTGCTTTGTCTGCCGCATCTGTCACCGCCGACGACTTTCCGCCGCTGCCGGCCCCCACGTTGGGGCACCGGATCGCGGTTTGGTGGATGATCTTGAAGACATCGTTAGGTGAACGTTTGGTGTATCGCGGCGATTTCGCGCTCGGCACGCTGATGCGTTTCTTGCCGATCATCACTCAGATCTTTTTGTGGTACGCCGTGTTCGATTCGATCGGGGACCCCGAGGGGGATTCGGCGGCGGAGATCGGCGGATTTGGTTTCCGCGACATGGTGGCGTATTACTTATTGACGATGATCGCCCGCGCGTTTTCCAGTATGCCGGGATTGGCGTCCGGCATTGCCCAGCAAATCCGCGAAGGTGAAGTGAAGCGGTTTCTGATTCAGCCGATCGATTTGATCGCGTTTCTGCTGCTCACCCGTGTGGCTCATAAGTTGGCCTATTACGCGATCGCGGTCGCCCCGTTCGCGTTCGTCTTTTTCTTGGCGCGAGATTACTTCGTCGGCGGTTGGCCGAGTCTGCCGGTTTTCTTGGCGTTTTGTGGTTCGTTGGTGATGGGGTTTCTGATCGGTTTTTTCCTGGAAGCGGCGATCGGGATGATCGGGTTCTGGTTCTTAGAAGTCAGTTCGTTGCTGTTCGTGATCATGTTGTTCAGCTTCTTTTTGTCCGGTCACATGTTTCCGTTGACGATGTTGCCGGAGAGCGTCTTGATGGTGGTGAACTGGTTGCCGTTCAAGTACCTGGCCTATTTCCCCGCGGCGATCTTCCTGGAGAAGATTCCGGAGGAGGAGCTGGCCAAGGAAATGTGGATCGAGGCCGGATGGCTGGTGTTCTTCATCATCTTGTGTCGCGTCGCCTATGCGCGCGGGGTCAAACGCTACAGCGGCTTTGGAGGTTAAGTTCGATGGAAGAGCTACGCCGTTACGGCCGCGTGTTTGTGACCTTCGCGCGGAACAGTCTGGTGCGTGACATGACGTTTCGTTTGAACTTCTTCTTGCAGTGCGTCAGCAGCCTTGGCTGGACTGCGATGAACGTCGGTTTCTACTTGATCATCTTCGAGCACACCGGTTCGATCGGAGAGGGCACGGGGTGGGACCGCGATCGATTTTTTTTGTTCATCGCGACGACCTGGTTCATCAATTCATTGGTGCAGGCGTTTTTCATGCCCAACGCCCAGGAATTCAGCGAGATGATTCGAACCGGCGGATTGGATTTTGCGTTGTTGAAGCCGATCGATACGCAGTTTCTGATTTCGTTTCGACGGGTCGATTGGAGTCAATTGTCGAACTTTTTTGCCGGCGGGGTGATCGCCGCGGTCTCGCTCTGGAATCTGGCCCATCGCGAGGTCGACCCGATGGTGCCGTCACTGTTGTCCGTGCTGCTGTACGTTGTGTTTTTGCTGTGTGGGATCTTCATCATGTACAGCGTGATGATCGCGTTGAGTGCGACCAGTGTTTGGTTGGGACGCAATCAGTCGCTCTATAATTTCTGGTTTTACATCACCAATTTCAGCCGCTATCCGATGGAGATTTACAACCGCGGCTACTTGGGCAAGCCCCTGTTCGGTCTGTTCACGTTTGTGATCCCGATCCTGTTGGTGGTGAACGTTCCGGCCCGGATTTTGGCCGATCCGTTGGTCGCCCGCGAAGAAGGCTCCGGGTGGTACATCATTTGGGCGGCGGTGATGACCGTGTTCAGTTTGTGGGCCAGCCGCTGGATGTTCCGCAAGAGTTTGCTGAGCTACCGCAGCGCGAGTTCGTGAGCGGGTGGGCGCCGCGGAAAAAGGGGCAAGTGCATTGGCACGGGCATCTGTAACAAGGGATTCAGTAGCCGTTGGCGTTCAGCCTTGAGGCGATTCCCG